>NZ_JAAABJ010000118.1 GCF_009904105.1 Elizabethkingia argenteiflava
CCTTTGGTAGTCGCCATTTGTTGGGTGTCGCTTATCATAGCGTATTCAAAGGCATCATCTACGGTGTTTTTGAACACGGTGGAAACTTCATCTTCCGCACCTTTTTTGAGCAGGTTAAGCGTTTCTTTGTTCGGGCAAAGAGCCAACTGGATTAGCTTTCTTACTTCTCGGTCTGTTACCCTTACTTTAGCCCAGCCGTTAAAAATGTTCTCTAACTGTGTGCTTAGGGTGTTGGCAAGCCCCATAACCTTGTGGGCGTTTTCAAGGCGTTTTTTTGCTCCTGATGTGTGTTTGATACGCACCACGTTGGTCATACTCCGCAATGAAGCGTTTAGGGTGTTTTGGCATACGATACGGATAGGGGTAAACGCTGCGGTAATACTTCCGCTACCGTCGTGGCTTGTGGTTAAGAAAATGTACTTTTCTGTAACATCGTCGCCGTTACCTACTCGGATATAGTCAGGCAGCTTGGCAGTAATAAAAATGCGTTCCCCGTTGCCCAATGCTCCTGCGGTTTCGTACAATATACCATCGCCCCCGCCTACAATAGCATCAAAGAAATTGAACGCCTCACGTTCTGTACGATATGGTAGTCTTTACCAACTACGCCTAACGGTGTGTTGGTGTCGGTGCGAAGCGTGGAGAAACTGTTAGGTACTAAATATCATTAGCTTCAATCAGTTCTCCGCTGTCGCCTATGCTCATTGTTCTGCCCTGTGTGAACAGTGGGGATTTGATTACCTCATAATCTAAACCTGCGTGTAATATTGCTTCTTCGCTTGTTGGGTACTGTTCTACGATTTGCCCCAAACCGTGCCACGCTTTTTGCTGAACGCTAAAGAATGAATGACGCCCTGTTTGCTCGTTGAAATTGATGTTGTGTGCCATAATTCTAAAATTTTGATGTTTGAAAAATGTTATTTACTCACTCGCTTTTCTCGTATCCCGCTTCCCGTTGTGGTTTGCTCCGCTTCGTTTCGCATAAATTTTTCCAAAAGAAAAACCGGAAAAAAGAAAGCAGATAATCCAATCGGGCAACAGCGTAAAACTGAAAGGAAACGGAATAAGTCCCGGAGGGTGGCAAGGCAACACACAGCAATTCGGCGAAGCCAACATTTTGCCTTGCCATTATGCCGTAGTCTTTTGGTTGGGCGTGTGGGGTGGCTGCCCGCTATAACTTAGCTGCCTTTTTACCGGTTGATTGTGGAAATTTTCTACTCTAAATTTTATGGCATTAATGACCAGGCTTTCATAGCCTGTAATAGAGATTTGAAAAACGGAATAGCAGAAGGGCATTAGATATGGGTCTCGTTTTTCAATTTTCTATTTAGCAGGTAGGTAATAAGCTCTTTTACAACGTTGGACTGGGTAGAGGAAAGTAAATGTGCTTTATCTACATAAAAAGTGTGAGCATAAAAAAAGCAGAACCGTTAAGTTCTGCTCATTGTGATTAAATAAAAGCTGATTAAATTGTCATCATAAATGCTTCCTCCATTGCCTTGAATTTCGGGGTAACCAAATCCATATCCTTACTGATTTTTTGGCTTGTGATTTTAGCGTAAATCTGTGTGGTGGAAATGTTTTTGTGTCCCATCATTTTGCTAAGGTTTTCAAGCGGTACGCCCTCGGTCAAAAACATTGTTCCGAAAGTATGTCTTGCCGTATGAAAGGTTACTTTTTGTTCTGTAATGATTTCAGCCTTTTCAACCAATTTACCTATGTGCGTATTACAGGTGGCATTAGTTGGAACCGGAAAGATAAATTCATTCCTTGTCGTACCCTAATACTTCTCAATGATACGTTTAGGGATTTCCATTAACCGAACATTGGAAGCAATATCTGATTTCTTTCTCCTGCTGATAATCCATTGATGATCGTCAAAGAATGATTGAATATTGTTCCTTGTCAATTTCCTAATATCCGCATAAGCAAGTCCGGTAAAGCAACTGAAAATAAACAGGTCTT
Source organism: Elizabethkingia argenteiflava (assembly GCF_009904105.1). Taxonomy (GTDB): domain Bacteria; phylum Bacteroidota; class Bacteroidia; order Flavobacteriales; family Weeksellaceae; genus Elizabethkingia; species Elizabethkingia argenteiflava. Next base: position 1,966 of record NZ_JAAABJ010000118.1, read on the forward strand.
TTACCAGTTCATACCCTGGGTGCGGTGGTACGCACAACATCAGCCTTTCAACATCTTCTTTAAGGATGTAACCCCGGTCGGTTTCTTCCATACTGATTTCATAATCCGGAAACGGATTATCACGTATCAAGCCTTTTTTAATGGCCAATTCCACCAGACTTAACACAGGCATCGTGTAAACCCAAACCGTGTTATGCGAAGACTGCAAATCGTACTGGAGGTAAAAATCAAACTCCCGGATAAAATCGCCTGTCAATTCTCGGAAAGCCATATCATCACGATGATAGCGTTCTTTGATAAAAGAGGTAAGATGATTGTAAACTACAATATACTTGTAATAAGTACTTTGCGTACGTTCTCCCTTTTCGACCAGTTTTTTAAAATCTTCATTTTGGTCGTTGAAGACTTTTAATATAGCATCCTCCATTATACCGACACCCAAAAATGACAATTTCACTTTTTGAGCGGTTGCAAAGCCCTCGTGCTTCAGCATATCTTCATAAATCTTGTCGATACGCCCACGTATATTATCCAGTTTCTTATTGATGCTTAATGCCTGCGCACTTTTGCCCTGAACACGACCGTGTTTTAAATCCCAATTATTGGAGTCAATTTCTAACTTTGTACCGAAAGTCTTCGGGGTTCCGTCAATGGTAATACGTGCCATAATCGGGGCATTACCATTCTTTTTCAGTTCGTTCTTTTTCAAATAGAAAAGCAGTTTGAACGTCGATTTTTTTGTCTGCTCCATAACTCAAATGTTTAACGTTTAAAATTAAATTACATTGAGTTACAAGGGAACGTAGAAAAGGGCGCAAAAGACTGAAATATAATCAGTTAAACCACA
>NZ_JAAABJ010000014.1 GCF_009904105.1 Elizabethkingia argenteiflava
GCAATATAACCTAAATTAGTGCTATATGAATTTTTATGATCATTCCCAAAGGTTACTTTAGAACCCAAGTCATTGTAAATAACTTCTGGCTGAAGGCTTAAAGTGGTAGATATAGGAGCATTAAGGAAAACACCCGCGTTAAAACCTACTTTAGATTTTGTATCGCTGAGATTTTGGTCTTTGGAGATTGAAGATACGTTCATTCCTGCCTTAATCCCGAATTTTGGACCAGTTTGTGAAAAAGCAAATGTTCCCATCA
>NZ_JAAABJ010000119.1 GCF_009904105.1 Elizabethkingia argenteiflava
AATGCCATTGGTCTGAGGACTTTTAGCCTTGGTCTTTGTGTGATCACTATCTTCAATGGCTAAATAAAGATTATATTCATGCTGTTCTCTTATTCCACAGTATTCCGTTGCTCTGACTGTTAAAATTCTGATTAAACGAAGTTCCTGCTGCTCAAAGAAAGGGACTACCTGATCATTAAGAATGTCATCAGCAATAAGAGCATGTTTACGGTCATATAGTTTTGCTAATACTACTTTGGAATACGTGTCAATAAAAGTTTGTTGATAAATATGTCCAACTCCTTTGATATTGCCTACGTAATAAGAGTCTTGAGCTCCTAAATATCCAG
>NZ_JAAABJ010000120.1 GCF_009904105.1 Elizabethkingia argenteiflava
AAATTAATGCTCCTCAAAAGCTGTTTTTTTCCTTGAGAATTCTCTCTCCAAATTTAACATAAAGTTGTGATAATGCGATACCCCAGTTATGTATAGGCATTGTCCATTTTTTACTGATATTCTGTATACCAGATACATTAGCTTCATCAGTGGCTGTTCTGAAGGAAAAGCACCTTTAGTTTTGGTGATTTTGCGTATCTGGCGATGTACCCCTTGAATTGGATTGGTAGTATATATGCTTTTTCGTACTACCTCATCGTACTCGAAGAATGCAGAGAGA
>NZ_JAAABJ010000121.1 GCF_009904105.1 Elizabethkingia argenteiflava
AAACTTCTATATAACTACACTATTTTTCTTAAACTATTCTTCTTTTTTTTTTTTTTTTTGTTTTCTTTTTTTTTTAATTTTTTTTTTTTTTTTTTTTTTTTTCATGTGTTAAAATATAAATAAATCCTATTTTTATAATAAATTTTTTTTTGTTTTTTTTTAGGTTGTTTATTTAAAATATTTTTGGATATTTTTTTATTTTTTGTTATGATGAGGTTTAACTTTTGGAACATTGTTTTGGTTGATTTTCATTGTTTAACTGGGTTTTTTTCCATTTTGTTGTTGTTTATTGTTTCCCAAAACTCTTCTACGGTTTGATGGCTTCTGTCACCAATAACGAAATTGATGAATCTTATTCCAAATCTATCAACAGCAATCCAGATCCAACAGTTTTTTTTATTCCCTATATAACTGTGCATTTCATCTAACTCTACCACTGTTATTTCCTTAGATTCACATTGCAATGATTGTATTTCTTGACCGAAACTACGAATCCAATTCAAAATAGTGACATTGCTAACATCTAAAATCCTGC
>NZ_JAAABJ010000122.1 GCF_009904105.1 Elizabethkingia argenteiflava
ACTTGGTTGTTATTTCTTTATTTCAATGATCTTATACTCTTTTCGCTTCCAACAAAAACTCTCTGTCGTTGTTCCTGTTTTGCGAGTGCAAAGATAAAAACTTTTTTCGAATTAGCAAAACTTTTTTAAAGTTTTTTTTCAAGCAACACTCTCTTATCAATATCTCTTAAAGCTTATTCCTAAACTTTAAAAATAAAACCAAACCTGAATTATTCCAAATCCGATACTATTAATAAGCAATACTGCTC
>NZ_JAAABJ010000123.1 GCF_009904105.1 Elizabethkingia argenteiflava
TAGTTAAAATTGAAACAGACGAGCGTGATATCGATGCCATGTCCATGACGATTCATTTGGATGAACGTATGAATACGGCGTATCAAGAGAGTGAAGACTATGAGTCACTTGGGTTTATGGATGCCGTTTCTGTCACCGACTTCCCGATCAGAGACCACAAGGTAGTGTTAAAATTACGACGTCGTAGATGGAAGAACAAGCAAACAGGAGAGAGCTTTGTGGAACGAATCAGCGTAACAGAGAAAGGGACCCGCTACTCAAAAGAGTTTGCGGCTTTTTTAAAAGAGACGTATGGAGACATCCCCGGTGACCTGCCGTACGCTTGA
>NZ_JAAABJ010000124.1 GCF_009904105.1 Elizabethkingia argenteiflava
AGCTCCCTTTTTTTTATCCTAAATGAACCACGGGTTATATTATTCTTTTTCAAAAAATAAGACAATGGATGTAGTGAATATCAATACATAGTATCTTTTATTTTTTGATTGTTTAGAGGCTGTTTAAATTTGTGTAGAAAATTTTGTTAGGAAGGTTTTCAGAAGTTGGATATTTGGAAAAAAAGGAATGAAATACCCAACTGATCTAACTGAAAACCAATGGCAATATATAAAGAAA
>NZ_JAAABJ010000125.1 GCF_009904105.1 Elizabethkingia argenteiflava
ATTATAATCAATCACAACACCAAAAATTACATTCAAATAGATAAATATGTAAATATTCCAGTTCATAAAAAAATGTAGATGGTGTCGATTGTTTTGTAGGAAATGTCGCAGATGTTTTATTTTATTTTTTCTTTAAAACGAACGACTACAACAACAGAAATATTAACAAAAAATTCTACTTTTGCTTTTAACTAAACATGGTCTTATTACAACTTATTTTTTTATATTATAATATCCTTTATTATAATTTTTATTGAATTAAAAAAACTACGCTAATTTATTTTTTATTAAAAAAATAAATAAAACACGACTCTAGC
>NZ_JAAABJ010000126.1 GCF_009904105.1 Elizabethkingia argenteiflava
CTTGGTTGTTATTTCTTTATTTCAATGATCTTATACTCTTTTCGCTTCCAACAAAAACTCTCTGTCGTTGTTCCTGTTTTGCGAGTGCAAAGATAAAAACTTTTTTCGAATTAGCAAAACTTTTTTTTAAAGTTTTTTTTCAAGCAACACTCTCTTATCAATATCTCTTAAAGCTTATTCCTAAACTTTAAAAATAAAACCAAACCTGAATTATTCCAAATCCGATACTATTAATAAGCAATACTGCTC
>NZ_JAAABJ010000015.1 GCF_009904105.1 Elizabethkingia argenteiflava
TGGGTTCATATTGAAAATAGAGGAGTAAAAAGATGGGGATTTGAAGGTTCAGAAGTATTTGGTTAAGCCACGATCTACATACGTTTAAACTAAGATTAAAAGCCCTAGAAGCCAAATCTGCTCAAGATGGTGTAGTTCTTACTGAATCTCAACTTTCAGCACAAGAAAGGGCTAAGGAAGAGAAAAAAGCTCATGGAGAAATTGAAACTCATCATCCTGTATATTTAGGAGCTCAAGACACTTGTTAAGAAGGAAATATCAAAGGAGTTGGACATATTTATCAACAAACTTTTATTGACACGTATTCCAAAGTAGTATTAGCAAAACTATATGACCGTAAGAATGCTCTTATTGCTGCTGACATGCTTAA
>NZ_JAAABJ010000127.1 GCF_009904105.1 Elizabethkingia argenteiflava
AACATTTTCACTTCTATTGTGTTCCTTTGCTAACCAATATGCTAAATACAGAATGCTATCTCTACCATAAGAGCCTTTCACAGGTCTTATATTATTGTCCCTTTCTTTTTGAAGGTGTTCTAATCATTTTAAAAAAATTGGCTCAGACTTTTCCATTAACTCTGGAAAATAAGACATTATAAAAATATATAGCGAGCCAATATCCGATTCTAAATATAAAATAGGTGATGTCTTAAAATCTTCGGATGTAGCAACAAATGTAAGAAAGTCCAAAAAGTATGTATTGACTAATTTCGTAAAAGCTTCGCCAGATGGATTAGCATTAAACGAAACAATGGCTTTACTTATTTCCAATGTTGAATAAGAACCCAATGATTGTTCTATAGTA
>NZ_JAAABJ010000128.1 GCF_009904105.1 Elizabethkingia argenteiflava
ACCTTATTTTCGCAATTATGTGATCAGTTTATGATTAGAAGAAACTATGCGAAATACTTTGATGTCTTTAAGAACAGAATATTATCTAAGATAATGTCTATGACTGTTATACAATGCATTAATAAACTAAAATATATAATTATTAACCACTTAAAAACTCTTATTTCTTAAATGCACCACGGTTATAGTAATGTAAAATAATATTGCCTTCAAAATTTCTGTTTTTTAAGTTAGCTAA
>NZ_JAAABJ010000129.1 GCF_009904105.1 Elizabethkingia argenteiflava
CTATCCATAACTGGGGTATGGCATTATCACAACTTTATGTTAAATTTGGAGAGAGAATTCTCAAGGAAAAAAACAGCTTTTGAGGAGCATTAATTTAGAACCTGACACAGTTCGGGTGACACTCCCTAATTCTTAGGTTAAAATGAAAAATGATCTCAGGATCTTTTTATATTCCTTAAGGACTTTTAAATGTAATCTAGATGCAGAGCCCTACAAAGTATAACCACCTCTTTATAATTTTTTACACCACTCTACTGGACTAGCATAATAGTATTCTATTTTGCTTATTTTTATCTTCTTTAAAAAAGAAAGAGAGACTTTCTGCCTCTCTTCGTATTTTGATTAGTCCTTTAGACTTCCATCCATTCATCTTTCATCTCCATATTATGATAAACGTTCTGTACATCATCATCTTCTTCAAAACGCTCTAACATCTTTATATTGGCTTGTCCTTGCTCTAAGCTTACGTCTTTATACATATTGGGGATTCTCTGCAACTCGGCATTTTGAACTTCCAATTTCATCTCTTCAAGCTTATGTGACATCGCACCAAAATCTTCAAAAGCAGTGGTTACCATCACGATTTCATTGTCCTGATCGATTTCCTCAGCGCCTGCATCAATCATTTCCATTTCAAAATCATCCCACTCCATCTTAATCTGAGATTTTTCTATGGTAAAAATACCTTTTCTATCGAATAGGAAAGAAAGCTCACCATTTTTACCCAAATTTCCGTCAAATTTATTAAAAATAGCCCTTACATTGGCTACGGTTCTAGTGGGATTATTGGTGGTACATTCTATAAAGAAAGCGACCCCTCCCTGTCCGTAACCTTCATAGGTTATTTCTTCATAGGTCTCGGCATCTGCTCCTGAAGCTTTCTTTATGGCCCGTTCTACGTTGTCTTTGGGCATATTGGCCCCCTTAGCATTCTGAACACACCTTCTCAATGCCGGGTTGGAATCGGGATCAGGACCTCCCGCTTTTACTGCCAAAGCTATATCCTTGCCTATCTTGGAAAATGTCTTCGCCATTTTATCCCACCGCGCCATCTTTGAGGCTTTTCTATATTCAAATGCTCTTCCCATTTATACAATAATTTAATTGCAAAAATATCACTAATCAGTAAATTATACAACGACGAAACATAAAAAAACACCCCCATGGAATGGGAGTGTTTTGTATGAATTAGAAAAAACTATTTATTTTTTCTTTCTGATAACCTTTTTAGTCGTTTTTTTAACGGCTTTTTTAGTGGCTTTTTTTACTGGTTTTGTAACCGTAACATCATCTTTTTTGTAAGTTGCCCATTCAGTATCGTTAGAGATTGCTCTTACTTCAACTTTTCTATCAGCTTGTCTTGCTTCATTAGAAGCACTTGCTGGAACGGTTGCAAATTTAGAACCTACACCTACAGATTTTAATCGAGCTCCATTTACGCCTCTAGTTTCAAGCGCTTTCACTACAGAAGCAGCTCTTTGTCTTGATAGTCTTAAGTTGTAAGCAGGGTTACCTTTAGCATCTGTATAACCAGTGATTAAGAAGTTTTCAGCTTTAGCTCCTTTGATAACTTCAGCAGCAGTATCTACTTTAGATAGAGAACCTGATTGGATAGTCGCTCTATTGAAGTCGAACAAGATATCACTAAGTTCTTTTGTTACTCTCTGTGCAGTTGGAGGACATCCTTGGTACTCAGCAAGACCTGGTACATCTGGACATTTATCATCTTTATCAGGGATACCATCACCGTCTCTATCTGGCCAAGGACAACCTTGATTTTCTACTGGACCAGCCACTGTAGGGCATTTATCATCTTTATCAGGAACGCCATCGCCATCAGTATCTGGCCAAGGACAACCTTGGTTTTCTACCGGACCTGCTACGTCTGGACATTTATCATCGATATCAGGAACGCCATCACCATCGGTATCAGGACATCCTTTGAATTCAGGTAATCCTGGAGTATCAGGACATCTATCGTCTCTATCAAGGATACCGTCTTTATCTCTATCGCTGTTTCCAAACTTGAACAATAGAGAAGCAGAAGCTTGCCAGAAGTTTGCTACATTAGAGTTGTCCCCAGGAGTGGTTACATAATCTCCTTGGATTCCAAGACCAAAACTTTTGGTAATCCAGAAATTAGATCCTGCACCAGTTGATAGGGCAAAGAAATTTTTCTTCCCAAACCTGTCTCCTTTTCCGTTGTAGTATTCGTAGTGATAAACGTTTCTCCAGTCATTTCTAGGAAATTCCAATCCTGAGTAATCGTGTCTCATATAATTTGCACCTACTCTTAAATACGGATCGAACCAAGACTCCTCATTCCATAAACCATTGAATTTAAATTGAAGACCAAGACCAGCCATCAAGAAAAATTCTTTATCCATGTTAAATCTTTTATTCCCTACATCTCCTATAGAAGCTTGTAAATCCGCTACCAAGTATTTATTAATATTTCTAGCGACAGTGATTTTAGATAAAGGTGGAGTCTTAGAGAAATTATTCATATTAAACAACCTCTTCGTCAGATTCTGAGCAGAAAAGGTATTTGAGAAATTGTTAGCTTGTGCCCTGTGGTTTTCACCGTGTGCTCCCACTCCGATTAACCACGGATTGCTCGTAGTCTGAGAGAATGCAGTAGAGGCTACCGTAAGCGCCAACGCTGTAATTCCTAGTTTTAAATTTTTCATAGAATTAAATGATTAAATAATTGATAATGCAAAATAAATATAAAATTACGTATTAAACAAAGTTTTTTTAAAAATTCTTTTGAATCCTGCTCAAATTCCTATCAGATTCGCGTTTTTTAATAGATTCACGCTTATCATACAACTTTTTCCCTTTACCAAAGCCTATAAGCAACTTTGCTTTACCTTTATCATTAATATATAATTTTAAAGGTATTATTGTAAAACCCACATCTTTGACTTTTTTCTCTAGACGAGAGAGCTCGGCTTTATGCAACAGCAATTTCCTATCGCGTCTGGCTTTATGATTGTAAAATGATCCCATTTTATATTCATCAATCATCATATTTACCACCCATAACTCACCCTCTTTTAGCTGACAGAAACTTTCAGCTATAGAAGCTTTAGAAGAGCGTAACGACTTAATCTCCGTACCATATAAAACGATGCCAGCTTCATACTCTTCACGTATCTCATAGTTAAAGCGGGCTTTTCTGTTTACGATATTAACACTTCTTGCAATTTTCATACCAAAATTTAACAAAACTCTAAGCTTTTCACCAATTCATCTTTAATCGGGAAATCTTTTGTATTTTTGCACAAATTTACAAAAGTATATGTTAACAGTTTCAAATTTATCTTTACAATTCGGGAAAAGAGTACTTTTTGATGACGTCAATATAAAGTTCACCAAAGGAAATTGCTACGGGGTTATTGGCGCCAATGGAGCTGGAAAGTCTACTTTCCTTAAAATACTCAGCGGAAATCAAGAGCCCACTACCGGACATGTATCTTTGGAGCCCGGCAAAAGAATGTCTGTTTTGGAGCAGGATCACTTTGCCTATGACCACTTTACGGTGTTAGAAACCGTTATGCGGGGGAATCAGAAATTATTCGAAATTAAGGAAGAAATGGATGCCCTCTATGCAAAGCCCGATTTTTCTGACGAAGATGGCATTAAAGCAGGAGAGCTAGGGGTGATCTATGATGAAATGGGGGGCTGGAATGCTGAAACTGATGCTCAGACTATGCTTTCCAATGTAGGCATTAAGGAGGACCTACATTACAAAATGATGTCAGAGCTGGAAAATCAGGATAAGGTGAGAGTGTTATTAGCACAGGCGCTTTTCGGTAATCCTGATGTCCTTATTTTGGATGAACCTACCAACGACTTAGATATTGATACCATTTCTTGGTTAGAGGATTTTTTAGCAGATTATGAAAATACGGTGATTGTGGTATCCCACGACCGTCACTTCTTGGATGCCGTTTGTACCCACATTGGAGATTTAGATTATTCCAAACTCAACCTTTATACGGGGAATTATAGCTTCTGGTATCAAGCTTCCCAATTAGCGACAAAGCAAAGAGCTCAAGCCAATAAAAAGGCAGAGGAAAAGAAAAAAGAACTTCAGGATTTCATTGCGCGATTTAGCTCGAATGTGGCAAAAGCAAAACAAGCTACTGCCCGCAAAAAAATGATAGACAAACTTAATATTGAAGATATAAAACCCTCTTCTAGAAGGTATCCTGCTATTATTTTCGAACAGGAAAGAGACGCCGGCGATCAAATATTAGAAGTAAAAGATCTTGGAAAAACCAAAGAGGGGGAATTATTGTTTTCCAATATTAACCTCAACCTTAAAAAGGGAGATAAGGTGGCCGTGATTTCTAAAAATTCAATGGCGATTACAGAGTTCATGGAAATTATTTCTGGAAATGCTATTGCGGATAAAGGATCTTTCCAATGGGGCATTACGACCAAGCAAAGCTATATGCCTTTGGACAACACTAACTTTTTTAAGGAGAACCTAAGTTTAGTAGATTGGTTACGCCAATTCGTACAGAGCGATGAAGAAAGACACGAGGAATATGTGAGAGGATTCTTAGGAAAAATGTTATTTTCCGGTGATGAAGCTTTAAAATCGTGTACCGTTCTTTCGGGGGGAGAAAAGATGCGCTGTATGTTCAGCCGAATGATGTTGCAGAAGGCCAATATTCTTATCTTGGATGAACCTACCAATCACTTAGATCTTGAAAGTATTACGACTTTAAACAATTCCTTGGAAAACTTTAAAGGCACTATTCTAATTTCATCCCATGACCACGAGATGCTTCAAACAGTTTGTAATCGAGTAATAGAGTTAACCCCTAAAGGTATCATCGATCGATATATGACCTATGACGAATATCTGACGGACAAAAAAGTAAAAGAACTCAAGACAAAATATTACGCTTAAATAGAGTTTGATATTATAAAATTAGAGAAGACCTTACCATCTTCTCTAATTTTATATTACAGCCTTTCATAGAGGAGGATTGGTCGTGTTTACACTGAACTTGAGAATTTTATATTTCTAGGGAAACAAAAGCTAAATTTCCCGAAACTATTTAGACTTCCGTTTTTTATTTTTTATATTTGCTGACTTATGACGCAACGATGGATCTACAAACAGCCCCCGGCTGAAGACCGAATAGATAGCATCAGTTCTTCGCTCGGTTTTGGGCCCCTAGCTGCGAAAATACTGGTGATGAGAGGTATTGATTCCTACCAAAAAGCGCGTGAGTTTTTTAAGCCTAAGCTCTCGGATATTCACGATCCTTTTCTAATGGCAGATATGCATAAAGCGGTAGAGCGAATTGCAGAAGCAATAGAAAACGGCGAAAAAATTTTAGTTTTTGGAGATTACGATGTAGATGGTACCACAGCTGTTTCCTTACTTTATCTTTATCTAAGTAGAATATCGAACAAAAAATATCTGGATTTTTATATTCCTGATAGAAATTTAGAGGGATATGGGGTTTCTTCAGAAGGAATAGATTACGCTAACAACAATGGTTTTTCTTTAATTATTGCCCTGGACTGCGGCATTAAATCTATTGATAAAATAGAATACGCAAATGGTTTGGGAATAGACTTTATCATCTGCGACCATCACCTTCCAGGAGATGTTTTGCCACCAGCTAAAGCTGTACTAGACCCTAAGCGCAACGATTGTCTCTATCCCTACAAAGATCTGAGCGGATGTGGCGTGGGATATAAGCTATGCCAAGCGCTCAATACCCTGTATAAAATTCCAGAACAAGAACTCCAAGATTTAACCGATCTTTTGGTCATCAGTATTGCTGCAGATATTGTACCCATTACCGGAGAGAATAGAGTTTTTGCTAAAATGGGACTTAATAAGCTTCGCAAAACCAAGAGACATGGTTTAAAAATATTAATCCCTCCTGAAAAATTGAGAAATTTTAGTATTTCTAATATCGTATTTGAAATTGCACCTAAAATCAATGCAGCAGGAAGGATTTCCCATGGAAAAGCAGCGGTAGAATTAATGACAGCCGAAAATACAAAACAGGCCTATCTGATTGCCAATAAGATTGTGAACCTCAACGACGAACGCAAAGAACTGGATAGCAACATGACCCAACAGGCGATTGATCAGGTTATAGAAACTCAACAAGAAAACACCTATAGTACCGTAGTTTATCAATCGGGTTGGAACAAAGGTGTTATTGGCATCGTGGCTTCCAGATTAATAGAATTGTATTATAAACCTACTCTTGTATTTACGGATGGAAATGAGGGTGAAGTGGTTGCATCTGCACGATCTGTAGCAGACTTTGATCTTCATCAGGCACTGGATTCCTGCGCTGATTTATTCTTAAAATTCGGTGGACATCGGGCTGCAGCAGGCTTGTCTATGGAAAAAAAACACTTCTCCCAATTTAAGAAACGATTCGAGGAGACCGTAAAAGTATCCATCAAAGAACATCAAAAAAGTCCCAGCATTGAAATCGATGCAGAGATTTCCCTACAGGATCTGAACCATGATTTTTTTCAATTTCATAGGTGGCTTGCTCCTTTTGGACCCGAAAATATGAAGCCTATCTTAGTACTCAAAAATGTTCGCGTAAAAGGTTACATCAAGAAAATGGGAAAACAAAATTCACATCTAAAATTTAATATTATTCAAGAACAAGCTAATAAGGAAATAGAATGCCTGGCATTTAAAATGGGAGACTACGCCTCTGATTTTAGAAACAGAAACTTTGATATTGCTGTTACCCTTGAGGAAAATTATTGGAAGGATAGTCTTACCTACTACCTGAATATTAAAGATGTAATTTTTCATTAATTTTTCAAGAATTCGATTATGAAAAAAGTGGGTTTATTTTTCGGATCCTTTAATCCTATTCATATAGGACACCTTATTTTGGCCAATTATATAAGAGAAAACACCGATTTGGCAGAGGTGTGGTTTGTCGTTAGCCCCCAAAATCCTTTTAAGAATAAAACGAGCTTACTCGACGAATACAACCGTCTAGAGATGGTGAATCGAGCGGTAGAAAAGTATCCGCATCTGCACGCTTCCAATATCGAATTTGGATTACCTCGCCCTTCTTATACGATTGATACACTGACCTACCTGCATGAGAAATATCCGGAGACTCAGTTTTGTCTCATTATGGGAGAAGATAATATTGAACATTTACCTAAATGGAAAAACTATCAACAACTCGTTACGAATTACGAATTAATCGTATACCCAAGGCTCTTTGAAAACCGTAAAAAGGATTACTCCTATCCGGACAATACAAATATTCACCTAATAGAAGCGCCTATCATTGAACTTTCAGCTACGCAGATTCGCAACATGATAAAAAGGGACAAAAATATCCGTCCCATGTTACCTCCAGAGGTTTTTGACTATCTCGAAGGCAGTAATTTTTATAAATAACCCGCCTCTTTCCCCAGGCGTTTTAAAATTTGGATCTGACTAGGGAAAGCAAATATGAAAACATTCGAATTCTAGACTATCTTTGCAACAAAATGAAATTTATCAATCGCTTTTTTAACAAGTACCCAGAAGAAACCGTTATCAAATGGTTTAAAAATGTATGTATTGCTGAAGCTGTCTCCTGCTTTTTGCTCTATGGTGTCGCTATGGTTTGGAAGCGTTATGATCCCCATGGTCTCTATGCTACTCTCTTTATTATTATTATTGGTAATATCCATGGCTTATTTTTCACCTTGTATTTATTATTATGCCTGCCTTGCAGAAGAATTTATACTTGGGATGATGAAGACTTTGTCTTTGCACTCTTAGCTTCTCTATTCCCCTTTGCTACGATTTGGGTCGATAGCGCTCTGGCAAAAAAAGACCGAGAAGAATAATTTTGACTGTTTTTGATTTGTATTTATAAGCTAACTCATACCCGTGGTGCATTTAAGCAATACGAGTTTTTAAGTTGTTAATATTTCTATTGTTTAGTTTATTAATGCATTGTATAACAGTCAGTGCCATTATCTTAGATAATATTCTGTTCTTAAAGCCATCAAAGGATTTCGCA
>NZ_JAAABJ010000130.1 GCF_009904105.1 Elizabethkingia argenteiflava
GAGGATATCCCCGTCCAGGGCGGCCGCACCCTGCACGTGCCCAAGAGCCTGAAGGGCGTCGCCGTCTTCTCCTTCAAGCGCCTCTGCGGCGAAGCGCGTGGCGCGCCCGATTATCTGGCGGTCGCCCGCCGCTTCCACACGGTGATCATCGTCGGCATCCCCAGGCTCGGCCCCGAGAGACGCAACGAGGCGGCGCGCTTCGTGACGCTGATCGACGCGCTCTACGAGCATAAGGTGAAGCTGATTGCCGCTGCCGACGCAGAGCCGGACGATCTTTATGCCGCAGGTGACGGCCGCTTTGA
>NZ_JAAABJ010000016.1 GCF_009904105.1 Elizabethkingia argenteiflava
AAGCATTTGCTTTCTCTATATTGAACCTTCGTTTATATAATTCTTCATCAAAATAATAATAATTTTTGGCTGTTTTATTATTCCTGAGATGGGTTTTAATATTGGCGATTATTTTTTCTTTTTCTAACATTTGTCTTAAATTCTCACTGTCAAATCCTGCATCAGCATTGAGAAACAATCCTTTATGATCTATTTTTACTTCGCTTAGAAGGGACAGAATTTCTTTCAAACTAGCTTCTATTTGGTATAAATCGTGATGATGGCCACTTTTTGGACTTCCCATTGCCAACATTTGTCCCTGGTTATCACACAGAAAAATGCTG
>NZ_JAAABJ010000131.1 GCF_009904105.1 Elizabethkingia argenteiflava
GATAAACATATTTTATTTGCAGCTTTTATATTTTCTATTTCATCTTTGCTGATGAGTTCCAGATTATTAGTTATTTGATTTGCAATACAAAATTGCTAATTTTCTCGGAACTCTTTTTGTGTAAATAAGTTTAAACAACTTCATTATCTATAATTTATTAACAATACCTTATTGTAGAAAGACAGGATAGATTTCAAACATAACAAATATTTTAAAAATTATTCCGTCTGGTATATAATTTTTTTGGGATTTTATATTGATGAGAAGCATAGTTTATATACTAAATCTATAGAATATTTTGTAAATTTATTAGAAATAAACAAGAGCTAAGAAATATAAAAA
>NZ_JAAABJ010000132.1 GCF_009904105.1 Elizabethkingia argenteiflava
GAAAAAATAATCGCCAATATTAAAACCCATCTCAGGAATAATAAAACAGCCAAGAATTATTATTATTTTGATGAAGAATTATATAAACGAAGGTTCAATATAGAGAAAGCAAATGCTTGGATGGATACTTTCAAAGCATTATTAATACGATTTGAAACTTCTGTAATAACATGGTATTCTTTGCATTATATGGCTTTTGTTATTTTATTCCTCAGAAAACTATAAGTTTAAACAAGTTCATCATAAACTTTATTGACAAAAAAATCTCCGTTCAAGAAACAATTGAGATATTGGCACATCAAGGTATTTATGTGGACAATGAAGAAGTAGATCTTATACGAGATCTTCTCTATCTAATGGCAAAGAATCACAAGAAAATAGAAGGAGATGAAAATATCGAAACCTTAACAGGAATTCGAACTAATCAAGAAACATATTAAACCAAGAGCTGACGCAACTTTTTAGACAAAAAAACACATGTCTAAGATTTTGAATACAGAAATCGAACTATAAATGACCAATTAGTAACTAATTATTTCACAGGTACTTATTGGTATAAAAAAAAGAGAAAGTAGATAACTACTTTCTCTTTAAGTCGGGGCGGCAGGATTCGAACCTGCGACCTCCTGGTCCCAAACCAGGCGCGATGACCGGACTACGCTAC
>NZ_JAAABJ010000133.1 GCF_009904105.1 Elizabethkingia argenteiflava
AATCTCGCTAAAATAGCAGCCAGCCACCGAACTGATTCCATCACCAAGGTTTACACCGTTGGAAAAAAGAAAAGAGAAAATGAAGCCTTAAAACAAGTAAAATTTAAAATCGTATAGTCAAATGCTGTTTTCTAATTTCAATGAACTCCAAAAGTTTTTTTTTCTTTTGGAATAATATTATAATCATACGATTGAAAGAGGAGGAGAAATTCTCGCTATCATGATGAAGATACAGGTCTACAATTTCTTCCAGTTGCCATTTGTTGAGCTATTGCCACGATTTTGCAAGGGTGATATTTTTTGCTATTTCTTATTCTTTTGGCAAAGAAAGTGAACCATGACTATAGATGAAAGGACAAAGAAAAAGTGAATGCATTTTTTGTTTATATTTTTTAGGGCTTATATTCCCTAATGCTTCGTGCGGCCTGTTATAATTGTATTCAATCCACCACTGATTAGCTTTTTCTTCAGGCTCCTGTAGATTCTTGAAGACATACATATTAAGAAGCTCATTCCTACAGCTTTTATTCAGTCTTTCAATAAGGCTGTTTTGTGTTGGTTTCCTGGGTTGTATATAGTGAATTTCTATTTTATTTTCCTGAGCCCATAGCTGAAAATTTTATATCTTTGCTCTGTAAAATCAAATTCATTTGTCTTTAAATTATTTAAAATACTTTTAGACGTTTCTCAAAATCTCTGTCTCCCACGGAGATTTTTTTGTTATACAAGTATATAATTTTTTTAAATTATTGTATATAATTTTCTCGAAAAATTGTATAAAAATATTCCCAGTGTAAGCCGCTGGGAATTAAATTAAAATCTAGGACAACAATAATCATTCTTACATGTCGGATATTCATACCTTCGTTTCATCGATTTGAAAAGCCGAGCAGACTTTACAGATCACAGTTTTAAAAGACGTTATCGAAAAAAAGCTCTAGGGCCTGCCGAAAAGCGTGAGCTTGTAGGTTATGCCCGCGAAGATTTTGGGATGAGCCTACAGCAGGCCTGTGCAGTATTCTGCTTAAGTACATCTGTTTTTTATTACCGTGAAAAGCGTAAAGATGGCAGCCAGTCATCGAACAGAAGCTATAACCAATGTTTATACTGTTGGGAAAAGTAAACGGGAAAATGAAGCCTTAAAATTAGTGAACCTCAAAATCCTATAGTCAAATGCTGCTTAATATATGTAAAGAAAAAATTCAAAGATTCTTTTGTATGTAAGTCTGTGTTTCGTTATTAAATACGCTTGTATATCATAATATCCTGATAGCTTGATTTAGGGGTACTTGAGACATTCTTTACGATCTTTGTTGCTCCGGTGAAGGGCGTCTCAAAATCATAATTATACTCGATCCATTGCAACAATTCGAGTATTGAAGATTTATTAGACGTGAAGTAGATATATGAAGTTTTGGTTAAAACGTTCAGGACGTTTAAATAGTTTGTCAGTTTCCAGTAATTTTTATTTGAATAGGTACGTATATCTGTAGAAAGATAGGGAGGATCCACTACATAGACTACATTATCAAGATGCTTGTATTTTTCAAATAAATACAGATAATCACAATTATGAACAATCTCTACTCCTTGAAGATAGCCTTCATTTTCGTATTTTTTTTTAGTTATTAGGTTGTATAGTGTTTCTTTCTTGAATTGTTCTAAGTCATTTAAATAGTTCATCGGATAGAGAATATTCTGAGAGATACTTATGTAATCAACGTAGCCTTTTTCTTGTTCAAGGCGGCTTAAAATTTTATCCTTAATAGGCTGTGGAATTTTGATTCTTTTTTCCTCCCCTGAGCAGATATCTCGTAAATCGGAAATTAATTTATTTGTCTTCTCCATGTTTTTTAACCTCTTAGTATAATTGTCATAGTCGTTGAAAACCACCTTAGCATCAGTATAGTGTTGCTTAATGGTATGGCTCAGTAAGCCCGACCCACCGAAGAGATCGACATAAGTAGCATTTGGGGGGAATGATTTAAGAGCTTGTTTAAATTCTTTTAAAAAATTGCGTTTTTGTCCTTGAAAAGGAAGGGGAGATCTGTAATATTTTTTCATTAATTATTTATCTTCTAATTTTTCAGTTTTTCATACCACTGCTTAACTTCTTTGTAGCCAAAAGGGTTCTGGCTGTAATTGCCGGTGATCACCTGTCTGGTGGCTAGGAGTGAGGGCTTAGCGGATA
>NZ_JAAABJ010000134.1 GCF_009904105.1 Elizabethkingia argenteiflava
ATTTGGCTTTTAGGGCTTTTAATCTTAGTTTAAACGTATGTAGATCGTGTCTTAACCAAATACTGATGACTCCACCTGGTGATACAAAGAAACCTTGCTTTTTAAGTTCATTACTTACTCTAAGCTGCCCCAAAGTAGGGTTCTCAATGTCTATATCAACAAAAGCCTTATCAATAACTACATCTAAAAGATTCTTTAATACTGGCTATCTTCTGGAGATATCCTGTAATGCTAATTCAGCTCCTTGCTCATACAGTTCTTTGAATCGATAAAAACGGTCTCGGGAATAGCCCATTACTTTACAGGCTTTGGATACATTTCCTAAATGTTGTGCTAA
>NZ_JAAABJ010000135.1 GCF_009904105.1 Elizabethkingia argenteiflava
TGGGTACTTTTGAACCTAAGATTGTCCCCAACGCCAGCTAATCATTACCGATGAGCTGGAAGGTACTATCTTATCGATGTACGCTATGGGAGTGAGTACCCGAGCAATGGGGGATTTTGTTCAGGAAATGTATGCTATGGTGATTTCTCCTGCAGAGATATCCCGTATTACCGATAGTGTACTACCCGCGGTTCAAGAATGGAGAAACCGTCCTCTTGAAACCGTCTATCCATTTATATTTCTGGTTTGTATGTTTTTCAAGGTAAGGGTGAATGGTGCTGTTGAAACCCGTGCGATCTATAATATCCTCGGGGTTGATATCGCAGGAAAAAAGGATGTACTTGGGCTTTATAGTTCAGAAA
>NZ_JAAABJ010000136.1 GCF_009904105.1 Elizabethkingia argenteiflava
GAATATAAAACTTTCCCCGCCCTGTTACTTTTTACAACGTTATGGACAAGTTCAGTCGTTTGCCTATCCTTATTTAAAGGTTTCGCCTACTTTAGTTGTTTTAGGAGATACCGTAGGAGCAGACCCGAAAAAATAATTTGGATTTAATGAAAATGATGATTTCAGCAGTATATGTGGAGAAGGTATTCAGGGCATCCTCATCAATAAAGACAGTGTTATCGTTACGGAAAGAGTTTTGGAAGAAATATTCACGTGTGCTGACTCGGGATCAGATGAAAAAAACTTTTGGGATTTTGCCCATACCAGAGAAA
>NZ_JAAABJ010000137.1 GCF_009904105.1 Elizabethkingia argenteiflava
AGGAGACAAAGGTTATCTGAGTATTGATTATCAAAGAGACTTATTTACTTACAACCAGATTAATATGGAAGTACCTATGCGAAAAAATCAACATGGATATAAGCCAAAGCCTTATATTTTTAGAAAACCCCGAAAGCGCATCGAAACCTTATTTTCGCAATTATGTGATCAGTTTATGATTAGAAGAAACTATGCGAAATCCTTTGATGGCTTTAAGAATAGAATATTATCTAAGATAATGGC
>NZ_JAAABJ010000138.1 GCF_009904105.1 Elizabethkingia argenteiflava
TTTCTTTATATATTGCCATTGGTTTTCAGTTAGATCAGTTGGGTATTTCATTCCTTTTTTTCCAAATATCCAACTTCTGAAAACCTTCCTAACAAAATTTTCTACACAAATTTAAACAGCCTCTAAAACAAGTATCCGGCTTTATACTGTATATCTTATGGACTTTAGCAAAATCACCAAAAATGCAAACACAGCTTTCTTCAATATACGTTTCCAAGGTTTCTAAATAAGCACATCCTTCACGCATCTTTTAACAGCCGTATTGTATTCTCATCAGGACGGCTTGCTGAAAGTAAACTTTAGGATCAGAAAACAAAATATTAAAAGCACCGATAAATAACAGATTGAAAAAACTTTAACCCTGGGTTAGGGTTTTTACATTTTATCATTAGCCCCATTTATTACAAATAGGCATTAAGCTCTATACTATTGTCTACATCATCTAGCTGCGGACAGACCTTACCTGTCAGGTAATCATAGTCATTTTCACTCTCGTGTTGTGCAGCTAATTTACGCAACCCAAAAATCCCAACTACGGTTACCAAACCAACAGCACCTGCCAATAAAACTCGAATACTCATATTCATTTATATTATATTTAGATTAGGTCAATACTTACAAATAGCATTCCTTAGTAAAGAAAGTCTCTATTAATATTCCGTTAAATTATCCTAAAATTTATTTAAACATATTCTGTATATAATTAAAGTAAATTTAAAAACGAATCTGTAATTAATATTATAAACTATTAAATAATAAATTATGATAAAATTATAAAAACCTATTTCCGGCGGATTTTCCACTAAGATAAAAGTGATTAACTTTCGTCTTAAGTTTCAACCCATTCAACTAATCTATTAAATAAAGGAAATCCTTGTTCACCGATCAGGAATATTCACTTCCAACTGCTTATATATATAGGTTTTATCCTCATTTTCGCCCGTCGCAAACTTTAAGATATACTTTCCTCCCTTATGGGGTAAAAAGGTAAATGTATAGTTTTTTTCTTCTATTTTTTGGCGACATCCGCTCTGTTGGCTTTGTATACCAAAGACAACATAACTATAGATATTATGCTCTTTATCTTCTAACTGGGTTTGTAGTAATTGCTGACAGCTATTGGTGACTTTATAAGTGATCAATAGCTGACTTCTGTTCCCCGCTGGTTTAATTCCGTCTAAAGGTATTTTAATAGAAGTAACAGGTAAAAATAACTCATACCTTACATTTTCTTCTCTGTCATTCCCCAAACAGCCTACAAAAAAAACACTTAACACCACTAACCGACAATTGCGCTTTATCTGTCCCATATCAGTAATAGGATAAAATTAAAAAGGCAAAAAACAAAAAGGCAAAAAATTATATTTACACCTATTTCTACTATTATCTCCATGAAATTCGCTAACCATATAAAGATAAAGAAATAAAATTAATTTTAATATATATTTAGGATGAAATTTATATAAACACCCGTGGTGCATTTAAGCAATACGAGTTTTTAAGTTGTTAATATTTCTATTGTTTAGTTTATTAATGCATTGTATAACAGTCATTGCCATTATCTTAGATAATATTCTGTTCTTAAAGCCATCAAA
>NZ_JAAABJ010000139.1 GCF_009904105.1 Elizabethkingia argenteiflava
AGAGAGTGTTGCTTGAAAAAAAAACTTTAAAAAAAGTTTTGCTAATTCGAAAAAAGTTTTTATCTTTGCACTCGCAAAACAGGAACAACGACAGATAGTTTTTGTTGGAAGCGAAAAGAGTATAAGATCATTGAAATAAAGAAATAACAACCTAGTTAGGAAATAACAAAGCGTAAATTTTAAATTGAGTTGAGTTTAAGGGATACAAACATACAATGGAGAGTTTGATCCTGGCTCAGGTTGAAGGCTAGCGGGAGGCCTAACACATGCAAGCCGAGCGGTATAGATTCTTCGGGATCTAGAGAGCGGCGAACGGGTGCGGAACACGTGTGCAACCTGCCCTTATCAGGGGGATAGCCTTTCGAAAGGAAG
>NZ_JAAABJ010000017.1 GCF_009904105.1 Elizabethkingia argenteiflava
TCAATGGATTGGAAATCAATATATGTCTGATTCTCAAATTAAACAACATAAAATTCCCGGTGAACATGATTGGAATAGAAGCTCTTCTTATAATGTAGGGGGACAAACAGCAACTCAATGGTTTCCAAAAGCACAATATGTTGATTTGGTTGCAGGTAGCTCACCACAAGACGTAGCTCAACGAATATGTAACGGAGCATATGTAACAGAGTCTGGAAACCCAAGCTCTCCAACTTCATCAACTTCCGGTTCTTCTTCTGGAGTATCCTCTTCCGATGTATCTCCTTTATTACAAGGTGAAATGTCATTTGAAGAATTGGTTGGATCTATTTGTAATGGAATAGACTTATTATTTTTAACAAAAAGAAGTACGGTTGTAGTTGATGATTTTGAATCCATTTTTGCTGAA
>NZ_JAAABJ010000140.1 GCF_009904105.1 Elizabethkingia argenteiflava
ATAGCGCATGGAGGCGCGGATTTAATGAACCACGCAAAGTTGTACCCTGGTTTTAGGAAATACAGCCTCAACCGCTTCGGGGAAACCTTTCAGGCCGTCTATGCAGGCAATCATAATATCTTCCACAACGCGTTTCTTCAGATCAGTGAGAACTCCAAGCCAGAATTTGGCCCCTTGATTTTCTGAACTATAAAGCCCAAGTACATCCTTTTTTCTTGCGATATCAACCCCGAGGATATTATAGATCGCACGGGTTTCAACAGCACCATTCACCCTTACCTTGAAAAACATACAATACAGAAATACAAATGGATAGACGGTTTCAAGAGGACGGTTTCTCCAT
>NZ_JAAABJ010000141.1 GCF_009904105.1 Elizabethkingia argenteiflava
ACTCTAATTGAGGCGTTTATTGTGGTATTTATAGTTTTAATGCTTTTTCTTCAGGATTTTATATCTACAATTATTACTTACATTGCCGTTCCTGTATATATAGTAGGCACATTCAATTTCATTTTATTATTGTGCTTTACCATTAATTTATTTACGCTTTTTGCACTTGTATTGTCTATCGGTATCGTAGTAGAGGAAGCTCTTGTAGTGGTAGAAGCGGTTAGCAGTAATATTCAGGGGAATACAATTTCAAAAATAGTTAATACATTAATGTTAAAGCACAATAATAAAAGTAAAAAGTATGTGACTAATATATCTACAGGAACGGCAATGTCAGGAATAATTGTATATCTAAAA
>NZ_JAAABJ010000142.1 GCF_009904105.1 Elizabethkingia argenteiflava
AGAAAATTGGATATGTCAAGCGTTCAGTTGGACGGCAGCCACACCCCAAGCCGAATGGGAGGTGAAAAGCTAGGCTATCAGGGTAGAAAAAAGGCAAAAACCACCAACAGCATTTTTCTGTGTGATAACCGGGGATAGATGTTGTCAATGGGAAGTCCAAAAAGTGGGTATCATCACGATTTATACGAAATAGAAGGTAGTTTGAAAGAAATCCTGTCACTTCTAAGCGAAGCAGAAATAGATCATAAAGGATTGTTTCTCAATGCTGATGCAGGATTTGACAGTGAGAATTTAAGACACATGTTAGAAAAAGAAAAAATAATCGCCAATATTAAAACCAATCTCAGGAATAATAAAACAGCCAAGAACTATTATTATTTTGAAACTTCTGTAATAACTTGGAATTATTTGCATTATATTGCTCTTGTTATTTTATTCCTCAGAAAACTATAAGTTTAAACAAGTTCATAGCTAAAGACCTTTTTTAACCTAAAAAACACAATTATAAGGAACAAATCTATAAATATGATGAAAAAAAACTTAATGAAAAAAAATGGGTCAGACCAAAGAAAAGAATTTATTAAATTCCTCGCCCACTTTACTGTACTTTCCTTACTGATATTTTTATCCGTTTATCTGTTTTTCAAGAGTTATGCTGTTCAGCGCAATCATATCCAGAACGATATTATAGCCTATAAGCAAATTCTCAATAAACAACAGGCTTTAAAATTAAAAATTGATACCCTTTACTATCAAATGTCACTGCTCAATACAGGCAGGGTCAAAAACGATGTATTCTTGGGAAATTACATCTCCCAAAATATACAACAAACCAGAGATATTATAGGAGCTGATAGCGCTCAGGCATTCAAACATTATTCTTTTTTACTCAACCGATTGGATTCGATTCTTGCATTAAAAAATGAAATTATTGTAATCTCTGACAAGGAACGCCTCGCTTTGCAGGATTTAAATGAATGCACGGGTAAAATCACCAAAGTCTCTAACGAACTCTCCAAAGATCCTACTAGAGGATTTCGTTCAAAATAAATTTACTTTATGGAAATACACTCTTCGCTATCAACACGTGAAAAGCGACATCTGTTTACGTACTTATTAGGTATGTCTATTCTGGCTGGACTTGTATTTGTGATTATAATACTGCGAAATTTCGATTCTCCGTTTTCCAAAACGGACCTGCTGGGAATACAGATGTTAGAACAAAAAAATAAATTTGCCCAACAGCAACTAATTGTAGCCCCCCTACTGAGTGCCTCTTATAAAAAAATAAGCATTCTTAAGCAGGAGACCCCTCAACCTTTTGCCGAAAATGATATTAAAAATAGCATTAATGAGGTGGCCAATTGCTTTGAAAACATCAATATATACGATACCCGAAAAGAAGGTTATCTCCAGATTGCCCAATTCTATAAAATGTACTTTGAAGACAAGAAAATAGCCGCAAAAAAAGCAGAAAATATAAAGCTTTTTCAAAAAGAATTTGAAGAATGTTCTATTGGATTCAAAGATAAAGAACAACAACTCTCCCAAAAAAGAAATGCTATTCTTTCAAGAAGCTCCCGATAAAACATATTTAATGAATGGAAAAGAATAAAGAAGAATATAAAAAAAAGAATACTGTAAAAGTCATTTTTATTGTAGTCAGTATTCTAATAGCCATTGTTTTAATAGGCATATGGCTGCAAAAGAATTTTTTTCATACCGTAGCCGACATTGACGCTAAAGTCTCTCCTACCACCTTGTCCATTGGGGATACTTTATTCTATGCGGATAAATCTGCATTTGCGGCCATTAAAGAATGGAACTTCGGCGATGGAAATATCTCTGTGAATGATAGTGGATACTATTTTTATAAAAAACCAGGCTATTATCAAGTCATGCTTACCCTAAATGGGAAATATAAAAAAGTATTTTCCATTCAGGTTTTAGACAAACCAAAGGCCAACATCAAAGATTCTATTACCAGTATTGAAGCGCCTGCTCAGGCCATGCAGTTTGAAAATGTAATTTTTAGGGCAAAATCTAAAAATGCAAAGTTATTCAGCTGGAAATTTGGAGAAAGTGGTAGCATTGATTCCAAAGAACAAATGGTTATCTATGCCTACCAAAAGCCTGGAGATTATGTGGTGAGTCTTTATACCGATGAAACAGAATATCCTATCACTCAAAAAATTAAAATTTTGCCTTCATTTAAATTAATCAACGACTCAATATCTATAGATAATATATATCAAAAGATTGATGATGATTTCAAGTATCACTTACAGCAAATAGCCAACGGTTCTAGTTTCAATCAACACTATAATTACCTATTGAACAAGTATTTGTGTAAAAACGAGAATGCGCCGATAAAAGTCAATACAAGCAAAATCAATACATTTTACTATTACTGCGCAGGATTACAGTTTGATAAGAACAATATCATTCACAGTGTAAAGGTCAGTTTTGATGGGGAGATGAATTGCGTAACCAAAGTGGATATAATACAAGGCAAATGAGTATAGCGAATAAAATATATAGGTCATTTCTGAACAACACAGTGCTTCTACTGGTATCGGTACTTTTGGCAGGTTGTTCCTTACAAAAAGTAAAATACACACCTCCCCCAGGCGCTTATACAATGGTAGAGCATATAAAATACATAAACGGATTTCCCAAACAAAAGCAACCCTGGGTAGTTTTTTCCGACCGTTCCAATAACAGGATCAACCCAACAGAAAAAGAAGATGCTTCCGCCATGTATAAAGATGCTTCATTCCTCACTCCCTTTATTGTTCTAAACGAGAATAAGGGAATGTACAAAGTAGCCGAATATAAAGAAGCTTTAATAAATGACGGCAAACTCCCTAAATCAAAAGGGCTGAAAGTTTTGGGATGGATACCCGAAGAACGTTTGTTACTCTGGAACAACAGCTTGAAAAACTCTAAAACCGGATTTGTTGCTAAAGCCACTATTGTTATAAATGATTCGGATGTAATCAGGTATTCAGAAAAATATATTGATCATGATTCTATTATGGTATTTTCAGATCCCGACCTGATCAGCAAAGCAAAAAAGAAAGTCAAGATTGGCAGTTTGGTGTACGTCTATAAATATTCTGAAGACAAAAGCAGGGCGCTAATAGGAAAAGAACAAGGATTAATAGCAGATAGTATCCAGAGTAACATCTACGGTTGGGTAAGCAAGAATATGCTGTCCTCGTGGGGAGAACGCTCTTCCCTAAAATTGGTAAAAGATTCTGCACGTGTAGGTATTGGAGTAGAAGATACACTAATTCACCAATTTGCAGTGAGCCCGCAAGAACTGGTTAACAGAAACGGGATAGAAAGCGTCTATCCTAAAATAGACCATAACCGGATTAAGTTTTTTACCAATACCTTCGACTACGATAAAAATAAGATTTACAATGTTTTAGGAAATCCTATTTACTATAAAAGATACAAAAAAATCTTATCAGATAACCAAAAGCTCAACCTTATTTTTGTGTTGGATGTAAGCAAAAATAACAAACTATATATCCCCATTGTTAAATCCTTATTACAGGAATTACAGTTAAACTTCATGCATCCTGACTATTTTACCTCCATAAAATTTGGTGGTGTTGTTTATAAACAAAACAGTTGTGGAATCCGTCCGTTACGCTCTTTTCTAAGCACCAACTACAGAGATATCGCTCTCTTTTTTGAACAGAAAATAGAACAATTAACCTGTAGTGATACAGCCATTATCCAACCGGTTGATAAAGGATTATTATCTGCTGCACAAATGCTGTATGGTGCAGAAAATGAAACCAATATTATCATTTTAATAGGAACTACTGCTGACGAAAGCAGTCAAAGCCAGATTGCAATTAATGCTCTTAGCCGTGCCAATGCAAAAACGGTCTTTTTCCAAACCCAATCCAAATCGGCAGATGCTTATAATGACTTTGTTTTACTCGGCGAAAAAGCGGTTGTGAATAGTGCCAAAAATATTGCTGAACGGAAAAAAGAAAAAATAGTCAATCAGAATGATCTGTTAATAAATAATAGTTACAGTCTGAGCAAAGGAGAAAATGGCATATACTTCTTGGATTTTCCACGCCAGAGTATGACACAGGGTTTTGTATTGTTTCCAAGGAAAGGAGAAACCATGCCTGCAGGTGTATTAAAATCCGCAATCGATACTCTGCTGGTACAGGTAACAAAAGACAACAAACAAATTGACAGTATGCTGACCAAATATTTTCGTTCTGAGATCGGAGTTAATCATACAAGCTTGGCAGCACCTTATCATCATCTATTTCCTTTGACAGACCAATTAATTCCGACACAGGTGGCCGCTTCAGTATTGAACCATAATACCTCTTTTTTAATAGAAGGTCAGTTTAGAGGAGTGCAGAATTCGAGACTGCCAAGCCAAATAGAACAAGGAATATTACTAAACGAACAAGAATATGAACAATTACGCAGTTTTTATACCCATGTTTATAAAGAGGTGCTTTCAAAAGATAAATTCAGCAAAAGAAAAGGGCTAAGAACATACTTGAAAGTTGTTTCTGAGCATAATCCAAGATTGGAAAGAATCAAAAGAAGGAAGCTGAAAAATATGCCGGTGAGTGAATTGATCAAATTCACAACTGGTTTTTCGATAAGTGGGAATTCCTTAATGAATATGACCCCTAAAGAATGGATTAAAAATAAAAAATTGAGTTCAGCATCAGTATTGAAATACTTCGAGCAATACAGAGATATTGCGGCCAGACTTGGAATATCGAAAGGAGATGCTCTCATCAGAATAGATCATGAAGGACAGGTATTTTATTGGCTGAATCACGATTATATTCCGATAATAAAAAACAATTAGCGATGCACTACTTTTTAGACAAAAAACTATTATCAATCATTGAAAACGCAAGAAAAGAACCCGAGCTCAAAATTTCTAATTCAAGTGTATATCAGCCAGACATCGAATTAAAGAAATACATTCAGAATCAATTTCTAAAATCCAGTTTTCACTCATTCGATCATCACTATAAGAACAAAATAGATGTCACTATAAATGTTGTGAACAATACAGATAAAAACAATTTTAATAAATTATTATTAGGGGTACAATGGTTTTTCTAGGACAACCTATATTAAAAAAGAGATTCATAATGAAAGGTTCTGCTATAGGAACATCAATAGCCTCAAAATATTTATCAAAAGCTCTCCCACAGGCTATGCCTGTAAGAATATTAAGTACTAAAATATTGGGAAGAGCAATGGGCAGAGCTGTACCTTATGTGGGTTGAGGATTACTGGTCATCGATATTGTTGAGTCTGTTGTGGAGATATTACAGGATGAAAAAAAACAGATTTTTTTGGGGGTTTTGGTAGCGGTGATTCTTTCGGAGGAGGAGGAACAAGCGGAGCATGGTAACAAAATACTAAAATAATGAACGATTTAAAAGCATTTATCTGTAAGTGCCTAATGATAGAGAAAGATAAAATCTCACAGGACACTTCTGTCAATCAAGACTTGGGATTGTATGGTGAAGAAGCCTTTGAGTTTATCCTGGATTTTTCGAAATCCTTTAACGTCGATATAAGTCATTTTGAATTCCATAAATACTTTAAACCAGAAATGGATGCCATCACGGGCTTTATCGGTTGGAAGGCAGGACTGGAAAAAAAGCGATTACCCCTATTCGTTTCTGATTTAGAAGAGGCCATAAAAAAAGGGGTATTGAATTAATAAAAACAACAAATCTGGAGATAGGCATTGTTATTTGAGCATGATAACCCACATAACGATTCATCAAAAATCGCATTAGAAAAACAAAAACAATATGAACATAATCATTACCAACGAAACAATAAAGCAACTCTTTCATATTGCCCAATCTATCGCAAAAGAAAATTATAATAAGCGATACGGAGCTCCACATTTGCTCCAGGCATTGGTGCACCGTGAAATTGATTTGAGAGGCTTTCTGGAAAATATTGATAAAGATGTCAATTATATTCACGATTGGGCAGACGTACGTATAGAGGATTATCCAAAGGCCACAGAATTTCCATCTATAGTGGAACAGGACGATATTGTAGCGCAAATAACAGAAGCCGCCGATGATGTTCGTTTAAAGCTAGGTTTGGATGAGATAACCCCTATATGTATGATGGCTGCTATTGTAAAGCCGGGTATTGCTTTTTCGGCAGAGCAGTTAAAGTCACTACCGCTCAAAGAGTATGAAATATTCAGCGCTTTTAGCAGTGCCCACCCCACCTTTACACCGGATATTTCAGATATTGCCAGCAGGGGAACAGACAACGGAAGTTTATCATTTCCCGCCATACAAAGCTATTGTATTGATAAAACCGCACAGGCAAGAGCAGGTAAGCTGGATGCTATTATTGGCCGGGAGAAAGAAACCCGTAACCTCATCGAAGTACTGTGCCGCAGAAGCAAACCCAATGTGATTATTGTCGGAGAACCGGGAGTAGGTAAAACCGCTTTGGTAGAAGGACTGGCATATGAAATGGTAAAGGAGAACGTTCCCGCAATGCTGAATAATGCCATTCTGCTGGAACTGGATACAAACTTATTATTTGCGGGTACCGCATATAAAGGCGAAATCGAGGACAGGTTAAAAAAAGTGATTACAGAATGTAAAAAACTGGACAAGGCTATTTTGTTTATAGATGAAATACATATTTTGCTCGATAACAAAGGCAATGGCGGCAATGTGGCCAACCTCATTAAGCCTGAGCTTGCAAGAGGAGAAATAACCGTAATTGGGGCTACTACTCACGAAGAATACCGAAAAATCATAGAACCGGAACAAGCTTTCAACAGACGTTTTGAGGTATTGCCAATTGAGGAACCTGATACAGATACCTGTATAAAGATGATCAGTGTGCTATTAGACCACTATAGATCATACCATGGGATTGAAGTGGAAAAAGAAGCATTGCCCGAATGTGTACGTCTTGCAAAAAGATATGCCAAGGGTAAAAAATTGCCGGATGCAGCTATTGATTTACTCGACCGCACTATGGCTGCCATAAAGATGCTCGATGAACTCTCGACAAAGGAACTTGCCAAATGGAAAGAGGAATACGACCTTAAAATGGCAGCAACATACGAGAATGACAAAGAAAAAATAAAAGAACTGGAATGGATG
Organism: Elizabethkingia argenteiflava; assembly: GCF_009904105.1. Taxonomy (GTDB): domain Bacteria; phylum Bacteroidota; class Bacteroidia; order Flavobacteriales; family Weeksellaceae; genus Elizabethkingia; species Elizabethkingia argenteiflava. The sequence goes on from NZ_JAAABJ010000142.1 coordinate 7,170, forward strand.
TACGGACAGCTCCAAAACAGGATCAGCTCAATACTTTGGGGTTCGCTTAAAGAACAACCCGAAATAGACAATACATCATCTGTAGAAGAAATTCAAAATCTTATCCAAGACGTTTATACAGAATTGCTTAGTTATGCCGATATAAAAAGAGAAAAGGTTAGCAAGTTGGAACTAGCGGCGGTAATGGCTGCGAAAACCAATATCCCAATTGGCAAGATTCAGGCCCAGGAAAAGGAAAAATTACTGAATATGGAGTCCCTCCTTTTAAAACGGGTAGTAGGGCAAGATCACGCTTTAAAGATTCTTTCGGATGCGATTATAGAGAATCGCAGCGGCTTAAACAAACCGGGGCAACCGATTGGTTCATTCTTTTTATTAGGCCCCACTGGAACAGGTAAAACGGAATTGGCGAAATCAATAGCGGAATTCTTGTTTAACGACGAAAAAGCCATGATAAGGTTTGATATGTCGGAGTTTAAAGAAGAACATTCTGCCGCTTTATTATATGGTGCACCTCCGGGATATATAGGATATGAAGAAGGGGGCATGTTGGTGAATAAAATTCGCCAGCAACCCTACGCCGTTGTTTTATTCGATGAGATAGAAAAAGCACATCCATCTGTTTTTGATGTATTCCTGCAAATAATGGACGAAGGGAAAATTCATGATAAATTAGGTAAAGAGGGAGATTTTAGTAATGCTCTTATCTTATTTACCTCTAATATTGGAAGCCCCACTATTGTTGAAAAATTCGAGCAGAATATCATCCCTTCTTCCTCGGACCTAATGCAGATTATGACAGGTCATTTTCGTCCAGAATTTCTGGCAAGGATTACGGAAATCATTCCCTTTGCGCCCATATCCGAGCAAATGGCGGAAAAAATTTTTAAAATACAACTGCAATCCTTACAACATTCTCTTTTGCGTTTGGGTATAGATTTTTCCATTAGTGAGGCAGCTTCTCACCATCTGGCAATTACAGGGTTTAGCAGTAAATATGGTGCACGACAAATCGGTGGGGTTATCCGCTCTCAACTCGCAAGACCTATCTCAAAAAAAATCGTATCGGAAGAGGTGAAAAGCGGGCAAAGCATATCGGTATCTTGGAATAACGAAGACCAGAAAATAAGTTGGAATATAAATTAAAAAATAGCACTCAATGATGTTTAATGTGGCATATGGTTTACTATTAGGTTTCTTCTTCTCCCTGTTTTGCGGAAAGGCATACCCACAGGAATTTCCTGGTGTGGTAAAGGTTTCAAAAGAGCGGAAACAAGCCTACCAAGCCCTTCTCCTTCAGAATAAAACTGTCGTGGCATTTATTGAAAATACCTTATTACAAAACGGCTTACCCAAAGTGCTTAGAAATCTCTCTTTAATAGAATCGGGATTTAATAAAAATATTGTTTCCTCTGCCAGGGCAGGTGGAATGTGGCAATTTATGGAAGCACACGCTGCCCGATATGGATTAAAAAGCGAAGACCGTTTTGATGTTTACCACAGCACCCTGACGGCTATGAAATCTCTGAAAAATCTGTACGCAAAATATAAAAACTGGCTTAGCGTTGTTGCAGCCTATAATTGCGGTGAAGGGAATATAAAGAAAGCCATGGATAAAGCAAAATCTGACAGGTATGAAAAGTTTTATGTCTATCTCCCAGCAGAAACAATACATCATGTTCACAAGTTTATGGAGGTATGCTCTGTTACCCATGAATTGGATTTTATAATAACCGACTATAAAATATCCGGGTTTAAGCCCAATCCTAAACCTGAAAACAAACCGGATAAACAGAAAAAGAATCCCGCACTGGCTTCAACAGAGATTAACACCGCCTACAACCTGAATATCATTGCAAAAGAAATGCATATAACACGTGCCGATTTGGATCAATGGAACCCTTCCATTGAAAACGAACTTATAAAAAGCGGTATCGCCATGCTTTATTTGCCAATAGATAAGATGCCTGACTTTTTATTGCTGAAAAACATCATACTGAATCGTTCATTGCAAACAAGTGTAGATGATGATTAAAAAAAACTATAAAATGCCATTTGACCCCGAAAGCTTGATGCGGGAAGACAGTTCTATGCAAATGTGTAGTATGGCAGAAAGCATAGCACATAATCTCATGCTCTTGATAATCACAAAAAAAAGAGAGAACAGATTTGATTTTGACTATGGCAATGCGGTATGGGATATAGAGTTTGAAAATGCCATTACCACCGTAGAATGGGAATTTGTATTTATTGAAAGCATGCAAGAGCAGATTAAAAAATATGAGCCGAGAATATATGCCCCTAAAATAGAGGTTCATATTGAATACGTGGAACATTCTTATGAGACAAAAAGATTCAGTGAAATTAAAAAGAAAGCAAAAATTGCCATTAATGCCAAACTAACGGAAACTGGAGAAACTTTCAGTTTTGTAACAGAATTATTTTTGAGTCCGATGTCTGTTGATTAAAAAAAGAAATGTTATGAATGAAAAAATAAATGTACACTCAAAAGAATCAATAAAGGCTCGCATGTTGCAGAATGCTGCAAAAATATGGGGACTAAAAAACACCAGCTCCATAGATCCTTTTGTCCGGTTATTGATAGAAGCATTTAGCGCTGAACTATTTAGGGCTAATATTGAAGTACATTCTACTGAGCAGCGCATACTGGAGCGATTGGCAAAGATCTTAACCCCTTCCGTATATACACATCCTCAGCCAGCACATGCCATCGGGACAACATTACCTCTCGAGTCAATAGAAATATTGCCTGCAAACAGTGAGTTTGTTATAGAAAGACAATTTTCATCTTCATCAAAAACGGCATCTGACATTCAAATTGATATCCCCTTTACGCCTGTCGGAAATATGGTATTAACCAAGATGCATGTAGATGTTTTATGGATGGGCAATACCTTCTTTACTCTTGATAGAAACTACAATAAAATTCCTATCGCCCTCACCAACAATAATCCGCTGGCTTATAATAGAGTAAAAATGGGGATTGATGTATCTATGTACACTAACGAAGAACTCCCGGACAAGCTTAGCTTCTACTGTACAAATCCGACATTTGAGCACATTGATTTTGTTTTTAAACTATTAGCATTTGTAAACATTAAAAATCACGATAATGAGCTCCCAGTAAGTTCAGGATTGACTTATGCAGGCACCTTGGAAGTCTCTGGTTATGAAGAGATCTTTAATGCGCAAAATATACATACAAAGATTGAAGAAAACATCAAAAATATCTACAAAGAAAAATTTATTGAAGTTTCGGGTATTAAAAAAGCCATTATTGAAGAAGGTATTCCAGACGATTTAATACCTTTTACTAATAATACGGCGGTAAAAAAGCATTTATCACAAAAAAAATACATCTGGTTAGATATTGATTTCCCGCCTCAATATTCAGCAGAGATCTTGGAAAATTTCTCTTTTCTATTAAATGCATTTCCAGTTTACAACCGGGGTTGGAGAAGCAATGAAAGCTCATTAGACATCATGGGAAACAACATTCCACTCGCCACAAATGTAGGGGAACACTTTTTATATGTAGAAAATGTTATCGACGACCATGGAAACCAATATAGTGAAATCCCATTTTCTGAATCTGCTGAGTTAAGGAGAGGGCTTTATACAGTCCGGTCAGGAGGGATGGAACGCTTTACCACACGAAATGCCGTGGATATGATCTCGAATTTGCTCGAATTGACAAGAGATGAGGTAGCCGCATTTGGCATACTTGAAAAAGACGAAGTTTCGAATGTATTGACAAACATGACAACGCAAATGAAGCTTTTGGAAAAGAAAGTCAACAGTATAAAACAAAGTGAAGTCCATCAACTTAATTATGTTATTGTTGATTTAATTGCTGATGTAAACAATATAAAAGCCGACTACTGGGTAAGCCATTGTGAATTGGCAAACAATATTCGGGCAGGAAGTGAACTGGCAATGCTAAAACTCTCTCATTCCAGTGTTTTCAGAAACCTGACACTTCTGACGGAAACACTGGGCGGTCATGAAGATCAAAAAGGGAGCAACGCTGTTGAGGCTTATAAATATGCATTGACAACAAGGGACAGACTGATCACGATTGAAGATATTAAAAGCTACTGCCAATTTGTATTGAGAAACCCCATGAAATCCGTTGAGGTGCGAAGGGTAACCATCATCAGCAGCAAGCCTAAGGAAGGCTTTATCAGGGCTATAGAAATCGAGATTATACCCGATGACTATCATTATTGGGGTAAAAAATACTGGGATCATCAAGCCGTAGCCCTCAAACATCAAATCATGTCAAGGGGCATTGATGGAGTAGAATATATTGTAAAAATTAAAAAAGAGCTCAACGATGAATAATATATACGACATTACGGATACGATCAAGCATCACAATACATTATATACAGATTACAAAGCAGAAGTAATGGCGCTTAATCTGATGAAATATTATCAGGTGGATAAAGTCTATCTAAAACGATTAGGCAGTAACAACAGATCTTTCAATAAAGACGTTCATACCATCAGTAGCTACGTTTATGATTTAGATGAAATGGTGGTTCATATTACTTCGTTCAGAGAAGGAATATATGATTATTTACCGGAAGGGCTATTTCATCCGCCATCACTTGGCAGTTACAAAAGTAGGATTGATGATATGATCGCTCAAATACGCAGGCAAAAGAAAGTTGAAGCATCTGCCAGAGAGTTTTTCCAGCCATTCGAATTAGAGCTTTTCTTCCTGGAAATGAATGCCCTGGCTAAAGAGAATGAATTTGAGATTATAGAAAGTGCAGAGCTACTTCTAACCAAATTCCAAGAGCTATGGCCCTTATTGAATCGCTTGGATAAAGATACCGCTAAAATATTTATCTATATGCTGCCTTTTTTCCATACCGTAAGAGGACGAAAAGATTGGCTTGAGAAATGCCTCAGTGCATTTTTACAAATTCCTGTACAAATTCGTTTTACACCCAACCATGTAAATGATATTAAAGAGGCATCTGATGCCATTTCTCTTTCTAATTATCAGTTGGGGATTTCAATGGTATTAAGCGGAGAGCATATGAATGGGGAGCGCAACTGGGCAATTCATTATGGTACAATCCCCTATCAGCATATTGCCAAGTATGTACCCAATTCTGACCTCAGAAAATTGCTCAGGATTTTGTATGCACATTGTCTTCCCGCAACGGTTGAGGCGGAAGAACATTTTGTAACCGAAAAAAACGATAGATCTTTTGTATTAGATGAACATCAGGATACCGGCAGGCTGGGGTATTCCACATTTTTATAGACCAAAAAAAATTAATTGATCAAGTTTTTAATATGAATACAGTTGAAATAAAAAGCATTTTTTTAAAATACATTTTACTTCCGTTAATTGTGATAATATTGGCGGTAGCACTTGGGTATCTAAAGAAAAAAACACCTAAAATAAAAGGAAAAGTCTTAATCGTCTATGTACTGGTTGCAGGATTATGTTTGGCATTGCCCGGATTTTTAGGATTCTCGGGGAATAATTTTAATCCGTATTGGTATTTATTCTCCATGCTGATCTATCTGCTATTGGGCATTCTTCATGTAAACCTTGTAAGTCGGTATTTTAATGACCCTGCTGTCCCTTTAGGATTTCTTTCTATTTTTGAGAGCCTAATCACCATTACTTGCATGCTGGTCGGTGCTTATCTTTTCTTTTTAATATTCAACTGGATCAGCCCGTTTAAGGGGTATGCTGTAATGGCCGCTACTTCAATTTCTATTTTCATCATTCCATTGGCCTTCTATTACTGCTATATCCAATATATCAATATTCCGTTTGATATTTATAAAACCTGGCAAACACCTTCGGAAGCCGAAACAATTGATTTTGAGAAGATAGAATTTAAAAACCTCCTGTTGCTAAATCTTGAACTGAGCAATACTGTTGAAAATGGGAAAAAATCACGTATTGATGCAAAAGCACCTTCAGAAGGCATATCTTTTGGCGATTGGTTTTATAGGGTAATGATAGATTATAACTGGAAATATCCCCATAATACGATTCAATTACAAAACACTGAAAAAGAGCCGTACTCCTGGATTTTTTATACCAAAAAATCGATATTTCACTTTAGAAAATTCGTAGATTTTGATAAAAGTATGCTAGAAAACAATATAACAGAGCGCACTACTATCATTTGTAAACGGGTTATAAACTACGAATTAGAAAATATTAAAACATTAAAGCAAACTCAATAAAAACTGATTAATATGATACAACCGATAAAAAATCATGCCGTGAACTGGGCAGACGGAATGAAAGTCTCCGAAAGACATTTGAAGGCTCACGACAATTTTATACAGGATACAATCAGGGATTCTAATTCTTTAGGTTGTAATAGCTTTAACTACGGTTTGCTGCCAATATCTATGGAAAAAAATAATGAAGAGTCCATATTTGATGTTTACAGCTCTCCAACAAAAGATGTCCAATTGGTTATAAAACATTGTAGTGCTTTAACCTTGGCTGGTTATCGTATAGCGCTATCCGATTACAAGACGAACATTAAATCATTAATGAAATCCGCAGAGGGCCATGAGGAAGGTATAGGTGAATCTTTTTACATACTGGTTTCATCCGATCCTTTCCAGCGTGTACCTTTTGGGGATATTGATTCAGACGAAATCCCTCCCCGACACCCCTTCACAGATACAAAATATACGATTGAGCTAATCCCCGAATCTACTCTAGCCAGTACTGGGGGTAACTACATTATCATCGGCAAAGTAAATATAAAGGGAGATATTGCGGAAGCGGATCAGAATTTCATTCCCCCATGTACCAATATTCACAGCCACCCTGCATTGCTTTCGTATTATAACTCATTTGCCAAATCTATGGGCAATTTACAACAGTATGCGCTGACAATTATTCAGAAAGCCATAAACACAAATCAAAATTCGGTCTTGGCCAATAATGTCAAAACATTATGCCATTCATTGATCAATCACATTGCTCATGTTTACTTCAATTACAGGAATATCGTGCCTCATCAACCTCCTATATATATGATTGAGGTCTTTTCGGGTATGGCATTACATATTTATTATAGCACCCAGGTTTTAGCAAAAGGAGAACTGGAAGAAATGCTAAACTATTCTTATGAATGGAGTGATGTAGCTCCCCATACCCTCCTAAACCAGCTTTCGGCAGTTACTGAAATCAACTATAACCATAACAATTGTGGAGAACACCTGCACGAAATACAACGATTGCTAAAAAGTCTTGAAATTATTTTCAGTAAGCTCAGCAGCCTTGATTATATAGGGCAACGAAAAGAAAATATTATTGTCAATGAGCAGGATATTACCCCGACAAACAAAATTAAAAAAGGCTGGAGCCTTTTGGATTAAAAATTAAAACGCTAAAAATATGATAAGCTTTAAAAAACTCATACAGCTTGTTAAAAACAAGATACGCGGCGCGCCTGAAATACGACAAAAAGAAAAAAAAAAATTTAATAACATAAATGTTCAATCACAAAATCGAAAAATCATGACAATGTTCAATTATGGTGTTGGTGGTAACGAAGTAAAAGTAGATGCCAACGAAGCAATTCAGGAAATCCAGGAAAACAAAACTTTGCTGGTGAGCAAATTAACCACCGACGAACCGGTATCACCTGAGATTACAAAAGGTCTAAAAACGGTAGAAGATGTATTTCATCATTTCAGGCCATCCGTAGTGGTGGACCTCGAAACCGCCGAGGGCGAAACAGTAAGCGAAGAGTTTACATTTAACAAGCTTGGAGACTTCACGCCCAAAAACCTAATCCAGAACTCAGACTTTCTTAAAAACTTAAGTGTTGAGCAGGAGCAATACAATACCATTATCCGGCAGTTACGCAACAATAAGGTATTGAATAATATGCTGACAGATGAACCATCTAAAACCGCGTTTATAGAAGCGCTTCGTACAGTCGCTACAGAATTGGAAAATCACAAGGAAAATTAATTTAAAAAAACAAAATTATGTCAAAAACACAAAACGCCGCTACAGTACAAAAGCAACAAGATACCGCCACAGGGCAATCTCCTAATGTATTGGCTAAAATGGGTGGATTCAGCTTTGTTGAATCTATTGTGGATGGAATTGCCAATATGAATCCCGAAAGAAAAGCAAGAAAGCAAATCTTTCTCACTGATAGCAATAAAGAAGCCGAAAGAAAAGAGCTCTTAAAAAAAATCAATCTATGGATTGATTTATTACAGACCAACGAATCTACTAATAAAATGGTCGAGACCTGTAAATCTAAGGCCAATACAGCCTCCCATACCTTAAAAAAGAATCTAAAAAACACTTTGGAACAAACACGTGAGTTGGAAACATCTTACAGAACCGTAGCCCAATTCTATAAAAATACCGAACTGGACAAGGTGGACAATGTACACATTATCAATGCTTCCTTAGAGCAGTTAAAAGATTTGGACAACCCTGTTTTTATCAACCATATTGCTGCGGAATTTAAACAATACTTCGATAGGCTGGATTTAAGAGACAACTATTCCATTTTTGCCATTCCGGGCTACTTAGGTTCTAATAAAGTGATCGAAAAATGGGCGAAAATCTGTAATGAAAACAAAGTTACACTGGTGACCGATTTTGCCGATTTAGACAAGCCCGACGATGTGGTAGACTTATTTCATAGTGCCAATCTTACAGGAGGAGAATTGCACAGAAGCAATGTCATCATGACCTGCAACTGGTTAGTAGGCAGAGGAAAAGCCGAAGAAGTAGGCGAAGAAGAAAGTATTTACCTCCCCCCTTCCACCTCTTTAGCGGGTAAAATTCACAAAACATTAATGTCGCAGGTGGCTGCTGGTAAAAAGCACGGAAGCATCAATGAGGTAAATGCCGTAAAATTCGAACTGAAGAAAAGCGAAATCTCCCAACTAGAGAAAATGGGTTTGGTTCCCATGGTAAACGAATATGGTAAGATTATGGCTTTCTCTGCTAAAACACTGTTTACAGGAGACAATATCGGACTGCAAACCTATTCAGTAGTCCGCGTATTTGACTATGTAACCAAAGTTTTACTGGACTTCCTAAACAGAAGAGCCTTTGAAAACTGGACAGCAAAAAATGAAGATGATCTCAGAAAACAAATCGTACGTTTCTTAGACAGCATAAAAGGAGCAGATAAACTCATCGAAAAATTTAAGATTGTACGTTTTGAACAGGACAAACATCAAAAAGACAGAGTTTGGCTGGACATAAGGCTCACCCCCTATTTTCCGGCTAAATCTTTTGTAATCAAGCTTGACGGACACAAAGGAGAAGACGGAAATGAGTGGGATGCCGAATATCTGCAAGAATAAGCACCACGCCTCATCTATATTAGTCTCATTTAAAGAGCAGGATGCTAATAAAATATTCCTGTTTACTCACCTATGAAACATTATTCAAATTTAATACCGGTAATACTCAGCATGAGTAGTTTTATACTAAGCAGCGGCTTATGCAGTTGTAGCGACAAAGCACCCAATACTATAAATGCTGAGGAAAATACCGGCGGGAAAATACAAAGCTTCAACCTTTTTCCAAAAGACCTATTGGTATATGACAATACGGGAAAATTATCTTTAGATCAAGCTTTTGCTAGGAGTACTCAGGTAATACGCACCGCTGAGATCAAACAAATCGACCACTCGAATAAGCGCGGTGTAAAAGACTTTTATCTCTATAAGGTTGATAGGGGAAAATTTGAAAAATCCGAGGAGAGGAGTAAACATAAATTTCCCCTTCTATTTCTCTCTGAACAGCAACTCTTCAAGGGCAAAAGATCACAGGATTCAGCCTATATATTCTTAGTTCCCCTTGAGCAGTATAAAGTGTTAAAAAAAAATATAAACATTCAATACAAATGGCTAGATGAAGCTCCTTTTTTAAATCGTTAAAACAACATAAAATTATCGTAGTATTACTACACTTTTTAAATATGTTTACTAATAATTAGGAGAAATGATACGGGGTATATAACTTTGGTCATTATCAAAACCATACAAACAATCAAAAACATTAAATGATGG
>NZ_JAAABJ010000143.1 GCF_009904105.1 Elizabethkingia argenteiflava
GGAGAGCTTGACTTGTGGGAAGGTGAATACACCCACAGATGCATTCTTACCAACGATTACGACTCATCAACAAGAGACATCGTCGAATTTTACAACAAGCGTGGGGGCAAAGAGCGTATATTCGATGATATGAACAACGGATTCGGCTGGAACAGGCTCCCCAAGTCGTTCATGTCAGAGAACACCGTATTCCTTCTGCTTACGGCATTGATATACAATTTCTATAAGACCATCATTAGCAAGCTTGACACCAAGGCTTTCGGGCTCAAGGAAACGAGTCGCATAAAGGCTTTTGTCTTCAGCTTCATCTCCGTACCTGCCAAGTGGATCATGACAGCAAGGCAATACGTGCTGAATATCTATACAGAAAAC
>NZ_JAAABJ010000144.1 GCF_009904105.1 Elizabethkingia argenteiflava
ACTATCGGTAATACGGGATATCTCTGCACGAGAAATCTCCATAGCATACATATCCTGAACATAATCCCGCAATGCGCGGGTACTCACTCCCATAGAGTACATCGATAAGATAGTAACTACCAGCTCATCGGTAATGATTAGCTGGCGTTTGGGCACAATATTAGGTTCAAAAGTAACCAGGCGGTCACGACCAGTTTCTAAATCAAATGAGCCAGCACTTAGAATACTCACTGCATTATTCGTTTTAACTTTCTTACTGTTAATTTGATCGTTAAGTTTATCTTGAGCAAGGTGGTATTCAAGCTAACCTGACATCAAAGATTCAATAAAGTGATTCACCATTGGAGCCAGAACCCCATCGGTGCCAGACTTTTTTTTTCCAGAATAAAGTCCGGCAATAGCATCATTCTTAAAATAATCAAAGTAAAATTATTCTTGTTACAAAAGATAATATATTTAAATAAATATAATTTTTATTACACAGTTAGAGA
>NZ_JAAABJ010000145.1 GCF_009904105.1 Elizabethkingia argenteiflava
GAAAACTTCCCTCATATTGCCACTCGTGCAGGGGTACATTCCCATCCCACAGCCACCTGGTCACCCTTCCTTTATATTCCTTGGCAATACGCCTTCCCAAAGCATCGTACACAAAGCTAATCCTCTTGCCGTGGGGTTGTATCAGGCTTTGTAACATTCCGTTTCCGGCCCATTCGTATATCCATCCCGTGCCACTGCCCCTGAGCTGAATACCGAGTTTCTTTTGCAGCTCCTTTTTATGGTATATCGCAGGGTAGGCACTGCTAATCAACTCCTTAAAAATCAAATTCCCCTCCCCATCATAATGGTAATAATACTTTTCGTCTTTTAAGAGTTTTCCGCCCTTATCATACTGACGGTCTTTCCTTTCGGGTGTTTTAAACAAATTACCAATAGCATCCGGAGCCTTATATATGGTTTCCGATCCGCTTCTATGGCTGTAAGTGCCGCTTACCAGCTGGTCCCACGCATCGTATTCAAAACGCGTTGTAGCCCTAGACAGCTCGTTTACTATCTGGTTCAGGCGATTCCCTTTTCCCCAGTGGTAGCTGTGGCGCACCTGCTCTGCATGGTGGGCACCTATGCTGCGTGTGATCACCCTTCCGTAGCGGTCACGCTGGGTTTTTATCTCTACATTCCCACTGAGCTGCCGCTGTATTTCCAGTCCGCTTTTATCGTACTGCCATTGTGCATTCCAGCCCTTGCTGTGCATCTGGCGTACCTGCCCCAACTGGTCGTAATCCATTGCGATATCAGCTCCCATGGAACTCTCTATTTTCACAACATGGCCCCACTTATCATAGCTGCGCGAGAGGCTGTGGGCGCCCTGGACTTCTTTCACCACATGACCCCCGCGGTTGCGTAGCAGCTTAATGTGTATGTCCTGGTTCAGGGCATCTGCAAGCATACCGTCTTTATCGTATTTATAGGCCGCCCAGCTCTGATCGCTGTGCTCTTCCAGCACCACATTTCCCAGTCCATCGTACTGGTAGCGGCTCCATTTATCCCCGGGGCGCAGCACCTGGGTTACCCTTGAGTTTGCGTCCCGCTCATACCTTCTGTATTGTCCGTCAAAACCCCGTTCACCCACCACATTTCCCAGGCCATCCAGCTCAAAGCCGTAGACTTCTGCGGCTTCGTTGCTAATGCTTTTCAGGCGCAGTTCCCTATCATAGCCAAAGCGCACGCTACGCCCGTTTTGGGTGCGGCTGAGCAATACCCCTAAGCTACCGTACTTAAAAACAACTTCGTGTAAATCGTCTTTTGCACTGATGATGTTATAAGAACTGTCGTATTGAAAATAATGTTCGTTCCCATCAGGTTCCGATATGTAGGTTACATTTCCTGCATCGTCGTAAGCATAGCGGGTATAGTTGCCCCGCACATCGCGCTCATACAATACATTGCCCATAGCATCGTATCCCCACTGGCTGAAGCTTTCATTAGGATAGGTAAGTTGTACCAGCTGGTGGCGTTGGTCAAAAAACAGATAAAAAGCATTGCCCTGGCCATCGGTAATACTCTTTAAGTACATGTTGTCGTAAGCATAGCTAAGCGTATTGCCGTCGGCCATGGTTTTCCTAGTCACCCTGTTCAATGCATCGTATTCCCATTTGAGCTGTTTACCCCCAGGAGTGCTTAGGGCCGTGAGGTTCTGCTCCTCATCGTATTCGTAAGTGGTAATCTCTCCGTTCTCATTTTCCAGTTTGCGAAGCATGCCAAAACGGTTGTACTGGTATTTCTGGCTCAAACCTTCGGGATCTACCACCACTTCCAGCTCCTGATACTGGTTATAACTCTGATGGGTAATGCCCTGGTTTTCATCTATGATTTTATAGATAAGATGGTTTTCATCGTAAAAATAATGGCTGGTATGCCCCAGCCCGTTTCGGGTAATGGTATGCCCGGGAAGATATTGCGTCCAATACTCCAATACCCCGCCATCTCCCCAGGTATGGATACATTTGGCCTCATCGCCAATGCCCTGATATTCCCAGTAGAAGCTTTGCCCTGTCTGATTGGTGAGCTGCACCAGTAAATGCCCTTTGTAATGGAAATGCTTTTCTGCGCCGCCCACGTCTTTAACGTACACCATATTGCCCTTATCGTCATATGCATATTCAACAAGGACAATGCTTCGGGATTCTGTATCGGTATAGAGCCTGGTGATGTAACCCCTGGGGTCCGTATTTACATGGATGAGCTGGTTTCGGCTATCGGTGATTTTGGTTAAACATCCTTTGTGGTTGTATTCAAACTTAATGCGAAAGCCTTCTGCGGTGCTGATCTGAGAAAGCATATGGTAGCCCTGGCTGTTTTTTCCGCCCTTAAAGCGGTAATGCAGCTTATCGGCATCGATGAGCAAATAGCCGTTTTCGTCTCTGGTAAATGTAAGCTTTTCTATGCGGTGGTAGTACGTGTGCCCATTTTCCACTAGGGGCACTAAAATTTCCCTGCCGTCGGAAAGGCGTAAGCTGGCATAGCCATCGCCCATATCATACAACCCCATATGATAACTGTGATGCCAGTTGTAGCCCAATGCCCCCTCTGCCTGCGCATCGCTGTAATAGGTGCGCTGCCACACAAAAGGAAGAGGCCCCGGAAGCTCTATATCGGTATTGCTGCTGTACACACGACCTGTGGCGGCATCTACAGGTTCACCAAAAAGTCGGCATTTTACAGGCTGTAGTATTTTGGAAAGTTTGGGATTTTTGGTTTTTATCTTGTTAATCACTTTTTTTAATCCACCCGAGGCTTTTTTCCACAGCTTGCCCATTCCTTTTAATCCTATTCTGAATCCCATTTGAAAAAGATCTATGGTCGGAGCTCCCCCCACCAATACGGGGGAGCCTCCAGAAGTAATGATGAGTAACATCGAGGTAGGGGCCATTAAGGCGACTTTGGGTTTGGGTTTGCCAATGCGCAAAGGTGCAGGAATCCCCACCAGATTACACGACAATGCAGGGTGGAACTGCGTGCTGCAGGGGCCCCCGTCTGCCAATACCGTGCTGCTGCCCATAAACATTTCCGAACTGGCCATGGGCGTCACGACAGGAAAGGGAAGGTGTGCGAAAATACCCGGCAGGTGCTGGATTCCTGTACCTGCATTGGCGATCCACTGTCCGTGTACCTTTACTGTAGGTTTCATGCTGTGTACAATGGCCTTGCAGATACTCGAGAGACTTGTTGGAGCAGAGGTGCCGTCTGCAGGTGGGGGCGGGGGCACTACCGTGGAGATCGCACTCATCACCGCGCTCATAATATCAAATACCATCCCGATATGCGGAACCGGAAGTAGCGGCATAGGCGGAATCACCGTGGCATGAAAATCAACACCAATGGCCAGATCGTAATATTTGGCTACGTTCTGACCCGGCATCGACGGCAATATACTCGCCATATTTTTTTGCAGGTGGTCCAGCTTGTCTTTCGCTGATCCAAATAATTCTCCAAATCCTCTGCGAGGAGCAGGACTCGTGATGGCTTTTCCCGTTATATCCATAACATTTGCATCTTTGTAGATTAGGTAAATAGGGATGTTTTCATTTTCGTAGCAGCTGCAGAAAGCCCCGACTGATCCAGTAGGGACTCCCAGTCTTCACCCAGCCACTCCTCCAGTTGCAAGCGAAGTTCTTGTACAGCTCCAGGGCTCCTCGTCTCAACACACAGATACAAGGCCATATACGCGGCATGTAAAAAGGTGGATTGCCTGCGTAGGGCGATCTCTAAATAGGCGCCCGCAGCTAAGGCCAGCAACATGTTCTGAAAGGCCTGTTCTTCTTTTCCTAATTCATAGTAAATATGGCCTGCCAATCTTCTGCCTTCCATTATATAGTAGGCATCTGCATGTGCGGTGGCGGTATCGGCCATTTCTGTATATAGCGCAAGGGCTTGTGTACGTTCTTTTCTCCCATAAAGAATAGCGGCTTTGAGCAACATACAGGATTTCCATACCGGATAGCCCGTAGGCTCATTGTTTTGCATGGCCATACCGGCCTGTGCTAAGGCCTGGTCGGTATATTGCTCACTTTTTTTGTCCTCTTTTATGGCGTAACAGGCTTGGGCGGCTATTAATAGGGCGGAAATATGAGATGATGAGTTGCCTATTTCTTTGGTGATCTTAAATAATTTTTTTATTTCTTTTAAGCTGGTGTTGTTCACCCTATGCGTGGTGGAGTCCATTAATTTAATGACTTGCTGACGGAATCGGGCATGTAAGTCTACGGTATCATAGTTTCCGCTGTCTTTGGACATCTCATTTCTGATGGCTCCGGCCATATCTAATTTGCAGGATAAATACACATAAGGAGATTTTTTACCCGCAGGAACAGAAAGTTTAATTTTACGGTCCTGGGCAAAATCCATGGTCAACAGACGAATGCCCGAGGGTACTGCTCCCACTACGGACGAAAACCACTCTGCAATAGGGTATGGATTATAGGCTACAATGGGAAAATATAAACAAAAGTGCAGTTGAGCCGAATTGTCTTTTATGAGTGCTTTTAAACGCAAGAGTTCTGACCACAGGTTTTTTGCCGTCGGCGCCAAGGTGGTATCGGGAACAAATGCAGCGCTCATCAGCCCGTTTTCATAAAGGGCTTTGTGTATATCCATTTCGGGTGTGCCCGCAGGCTCAAACCAGGATATAAATTCTTGCCATAGTGATTTTTCGAACAATACCCCATCTCCCTGATAGCTACTCTCAAACTTAAAGAAGATATCCTCAAAGACCCCCAAGGGGGAACGCTCGATCTCAATAAATTTGTCTATAATATCCACATCCGCATATTCCGCTACCCAAACCGCCAGTCTCCAGGAGGGGTCTTTATCTATTTCTTCCCATGATTCCCTCAATTTGTAAAATTCCTGCGCTATTGATGTTCCCATATGTTAGAGCATTTGTTATGAATTAATTTTTACCAGACCTCCTGTTATGCTCGCTTCATCTGAGCCGTCCATGGAAAGTTTATCGCCACTTATTTTAGTGCTTTTACCCGATATTTGTACTTCGCTACTCGCTGAAGCGATCACCGTTTCACCACTGATCGCCGCGATGTTATCTTTAGATGCTACAGATATATTGGCGCCTCCACTGTCTATCGTCACTAAGGAGCTGGCGTTGATAGAAATATGCTCAGCCTTGATACTGATGTTTTCTTCATCCATAATAAGGGTGGATTTACCATTGGTTAGGGTAATGCTTTTGGAGGCGATGCCCGAGATGCTATCGGTTCCGTCAATGATAATCATATTTGCCCCGGTTTTATCCCTGATGGTGATTCCTCCGCCATCATTCAGCTCAACGGTATGACCGCTTTTGGAGCTCAGACTCTTAATGTTATTGCCCGCGCCGCCGCCGCCGCCAATTTTTCCATGGAAAAGTCCCCCCATGACGTAAGGACGGTCCGGATGGTGGTGGACAAAGCCTACCATGACCTGATCCCCCACCTCGGGAATGGCCATAAAACCACGGTTTTTGCTCACCTTTTCGCTCCCTCCGGCATCGGGGCTCATCACCCGTATCCACGCTGTGGTTTTGCTGCCTGTCTGCCAGTCAAATTTTACCTGTATACGTCCCTGGCTGTCCTTGTTATCGGTTACCCTTGCAAACTGTGGTTCGGCAATAGGGGTATGAAATGCCGGCGCCGGAAGATAACCCGTATCCGATGCAACCGCCTGAAATTCGCCCGAGTAATGGCCCAGGGTGTCTACGGAGTGGCGGATGTCGGTAATCATCAGCTTGGTCATATAGTCCTCCTCGGCACTGTGGGCACGCCGCATATATAAATCTACGGTACAACCCGGATATAGAAAGGGAACACTTGTTTTTCCCGTGGTTATAAATACGCCAAGGGCCTGGTGGGCTGTGGCACTCTTCTGGGCTGTTTCTACATCTTTGTTACTACCCGCTTTGATAGGGGCTATACGCACAGAGGGGGTAAGAAAGGTTTTTTCGGAGAGGGAATAGGCTTCTTTTGCCAGCGAAGAGCGGTGGTCGATCTTGGTTTCCCCCGTACTCAGCCTTTTGTCCATACTGCTGTTGTATCCGTATAAGCTGGGCTTTACATGGCGCGCGTGTAGCTGAATGTCGATTTCTTCCACGTCTTTACCAAAGGTGAGCTTGATGGATTTTTCCTGTGGAGGTAATTTACCGAAAAATACCTGCCGCCCATCATAAAAAAACTGCTCCCCATAGGAGGCCGCGATACGGGCTAAATAGTTGTAATGGCTCTCATTATACTGGCAGCTATAAGACAGATTGTTGGTGTATTTGGGGTCTACTTTATATTTGTAGTGGCTCCCCAGGCCTTCTTTTAATAAGGTCTGGGCTATGGTGAATAAAGAGACAACCTGACTCCCCCCGAAACTTTGTATATGAGGCGCTGCATCGAGTAAGATGGTGGGACTCTTTCCCCTTAAAATAATGTTTCCCCTGTTTCCATACTCCCTGGTAAAGCCTACATGGGTGACCACACCGATAAAGTTTCTTTCTGGCCCTGTTCCCTCGGGAAGGTTTTTGTAGGAAAAGGTTAGCGTAATGCTTTTGCCTAAGAGATTCTGGGCTTCTTTCATTTCGTGATTCTGGGGAACCCCCAGGGCATCATGATCCAGCACAAGGCTAAAGCTATGGTGGTCCACAGCTGTTTGCACCAGATCGAAATATTTGTAAAGGGGTATGGCTTTTTTATCTACAAAGATGGTGAGCCTGACCAGGTGAGAGATCCCGAATATCTGATTCTGGGAAATGGCCTGGGCAGTGCTTGTGGGGTTTGTATAGGACTCCTGATCTTGTTGTTTTGCGGCCCCACCACTATGGCCCGATTGGTTCTGCCTGCGAAAAAGTGTGGACCCCGCCTGCTGAGCGGCACTCCCATAGGCGGCACCAGAGGATACGCCTTTTGCTGTTTTTTGGGTTTTTCCTTTGGTGTGGGCCGATAGTTGTTCTGCAGCGCTACCCGCAGTTTCTGTTATGGTAGGTTTTGCTGCGGGCTGCTCTACATGGGGTAAAGTACCGCCCTTGTCGGATTGGTGTGTCATAAAATTTATTTTTTACTTTTTATTTTATATGGAGACGGACACCCCCAAGAGAGGGCGTTTTATAAATTTTGCACTTTTTAAGACTTGGCGTTTTACGGTATTATGAAAAGCGATTTTTTGAGTGTTTTTCAGGTGGTCTGCCTAAGGATCCGGTATTGAGAAGTTTCAATACCTGATTGATAGGCTTACAGTTTTTGTCGCCATGTGATACCCGAAGTGATTTGAATAGCCTGAAGCCTTCTCTGGAGCAGGGATTCCCTGTTTTTATCCCAGGGAAAAAGGACTGTTTTTTTGTGTTTTATTTTTTTTGTGTTTGGGGATCTTAATATGCTTGTGTTTTGGAAAGCAGGTTTTTCTATTTTCCAAATCTCTACTTGCTCAGCAACTTTTCATCGTCTGCTAGTGGTGAGATAATAGCTCAGTATATAGACGACAATGACCAGTAATGCCCACCAGGATTTTCGGTTTAAAAATTTCATCGTTTGTGTTTTTTCTCGAATCTATTATGATGCGTTTATGGCCGCATCAACAGCGAATTATGCAGGATTTATGCCTGAAATGGCTTTAAAAAGAGGTAGCTTAGAAGATACCTCTTTTTTTATTAAAGCTTATGCACTCGGCCAGATGCCTTCGTAAGCACCACCTCCGTAGTTGATCTTCTCGGCGCTCACGACAAAGCTGATCAGCATGCTGTTGGTATCAATGGCATTGAAGTCCACAGAGTGCTGGATCACATAGCCGTTTTCCCATTTTAAGCTAATCAGAGTGC
>NZ_JAAABJ010000146.1 GCF_009904105.1 Elizabethkingia argenteiflava
AATCAACAAAGACCAAATTAGCAAATTACAAGAGCATCAGTTAAACAGTATAAAAGGCGGAAATAAGGCTGCAGAAGCCACTCCTTCTTGTGGAGTTAACTCCTGCAATATTACCACCGTTAAATAATATTAATAATATTTAAATATCTAATTGGGTTTTTTGGAGAGGAGGTTATTTCTCCTCTCTTTTTAATATTAATTATGTACGAAATTGGATAATAATACAAAAAAAGTGGTTTCTATATTACTCCAAATAGAATCTGCCATAGATAAAAATCATCGTAAAGTGAAGAACATTAGTCTTTCCAACGGATTATTAAGCTTCTCTTTATTTTATTATTATTACGCTTTATATACGGGACGCGAAGATGATATCAAGAAAGTTGTATTGTATATTGAAAAGGCTTTGGACATGTTGACTGAAGAATATACCAGCTATAGCTATGTTAATGATCTTGTAGAGCTGGGTATTTTCCTATCTTTTATAAAGAAAAAAGAATTCATTGAAGAGGTTGATCCGCTCCTATTTCAAATGGACAGTATTTTAAAGCAACTACTTAAAGAAAAAATAAAACAAAAAGATATAGATCTCTCGACGGGGTTCCCGCTAATAGGGAAATATTTTTGTTATAGAGATAAAATACCATCCCGAGATGAATTGCTTCAGGAGACTATTGATCAGGTAGCCATCTTAGCTACTTACTCAAAAAATAAGACTTACTGGACTTTTAACATGAGAGCCCAGAAAAATAAAGCATATGTAGAGTTAGGATTAAATCATGGAGTTATTGGAATTACGTCTTATTTATTACTCCTATTGAAGCACGAAGTTTATAATGATGAGTCTTTATCGCTTATTCATGCCAGTATAGAATATGTTCTTTCTTTTTACGATAAAAATGAGAAGCAAATCACCTGTTTCCCCGTATTTGTGGAAGAAAAAGAACGTTACAATTATAATAACCTTGCTTATGGCGATCTTGGTATAGGCTATACCATATATTATGCGGGTAAAATTTTAAAAAACGAGAAATATATGGCTCAGGGATTAGATATAATTTTAAAGACTGCAGCCTTCAGAGATGATCGGCATTTATATATTCAAGAAGCCGGACTTATTTATGGGACCGCTGGTTTAGCAAGCTTTTTTAAGAAGTTTTATAAAGAAACCCAGATTCCGAAATTTAAAAAAGCTTCTGAATATTGGTTTAATGAGACATTGTCTTACAGAAACGATAATCACCAGTGGGCCGGTTTTTTCGCATATTATAATAGCCACCTGAGCACTAGTCATCTATGTTTTTGCCAAGGGATCGCAGGTATAGGTATCGCTTTAATGGAGCATTTGATTGATATTGACAAAGAGTATTTTAATTTTTTAAATTATCATTTATGAGCTTTTTTGTAAAAAACATATTTAGCTCCACTATAAACGTCTTAATGAGGATAACTTTTGCAGTTTATTAGGTACAAAAATCAATAAAATATTTAGATGCTTCTAAATATTCAATTTTAAGATCTAAGTTTAGTCATATCAATAATTTAAAATAAGATTATACTGGGCGAATTTATAATAATTGTGAATCAAAAATCGACAAGAATATGAGTTTGAAAAATATTGAAGCACTCACATATGGGTTTATTAGGAAGCCTTTTTATGGCTATAAAGAATTTTTGAAAATCCCATCTCATTATTCTGATGTAAAAGATTTTATATGTGATTTATGGGAGGATGACTATTTTAAAGAGGCAATATTTTTAGCTTCTGTAGAATTATTTAAAGAATGGGAGAGAGAAATGATGTCTCAAATGCTATCATCAGAAAAGAAGGAAAAACTTTATTTCACCATTATCAAATATTACAATAGAATCTGCACCAGAAGCACTCCTTTTGGATTATTCTCATCCTTTTCAATGTTTAATTTTCAAGCACCGTATCAAATTCCCCAACTAAATCAATCTAATCAGAAGCGCTACATTACGATAGGACTTCCCGTATTATATGAAATTGTAGCGTATTTATGCAAACCGCAGTTTAATTTTTATCATCATTTTAAGATGAATGCTTCTGCTTATAAAGTAGGGCATCATTTTAGATTTATAGAAACTTCTTATGTGAAGGGAGTAAGGGAGTATACTTTAAGTTCAGTTGAGCGTGATGAATTAATTGATATTTTAGCCCAAGAGTTTGGTGCTCCTACTACTTATAGTGCTATTTTAGATTTTATATTAGAAAACGTTGAAGGAGTAAGCCATCAAGATGTAAAGAAATATTTAGATGAACTCATACATTCTCAGTTTTTCAAACACGATTTTGACATCTCTCTTAACAGTATACCTCCTCTCGATCAAATCATCAATTTTTTGCAAAAAGTATGTCTTCACAAGCCTATAGATGAGGAACTTGAAGCCTGTAAAAATAAACTAAATGAACTGAAAAAGATTATTCAAACTTGTGATCACTTCAAAGGCAGTAACCTATTGAATTATTATAAAATACAAAATATTTTGGATTCGTTAGCTATCCAATACCAGAAAAGTGCTGCTATTAATGTAAATGTTCATGAATCGACGGATCATTCATATGTGTCTCAAAAAGACTTAAAAAATATAAAAACAGCCTTAGAGGTGGTTACAAAATTTTCAAAACCCAAAAATAATTCACACTTAAAGGCATTTGAAAACCGATATTTTTTGCGTTATGGAGACAGGGAAATGCCCTTGCATCTTGTTTTGGATAATGAGTTGGGAATAGGTTATCTTCAGTCTGATAAGAGGGAATATTCATTTTCCAGTTTACTGGATAATTTAAGTGGATTTGAAAATGATATTGTAGACAAAGAAATTACGTATGATATTGAATTTACAAAATTTTGGAGTACCGCTATTAAAAATGCGATTAAAGAAGATCGAAATATTGATTTACAAAAAGAAAACATCCCCGATTTCGGGTATAGAGAGATGCCACGTCTCTATCCAGAGACTTTTGCTGTTATGATTGAAAAGGTTAATAATCACATATTAATAGAAAGTATAGGCAGCCGCTCTGCCTTAGATATGATTTCAAGATTTTCAAACGAAACCAATGCCTATAAAAAAGAAATCCAGGAGATTATAGATATAGAAACCTATGACCAAGAGATCCTACATGTAGAATTGGTTCATTTGCCCAACCAGAAAGCCGGAAATATTTTGTTGCGAAATATTCCCCGTAATTATGAGCTCCCCTATCTTACCCAGCCCAGAGCGGATATCAATGTCATAGATCTTCATGATATTTATATAAGGTTGGTGAAAGGTAAAATCGTATTAAGGAGTAAGAAGTACAATAAACAACTCAAAATATACCATACATCTGCTCATAATTATCATCTGAATAGCTTACCTGTTTATCAGTTTTTATGCGATTTACAAAATCAGAATGTTATAGACTCCGACCTTCATATAGGAGAGCTAAATTTATTGTGTTTTGACCATATACCTCGAATTACCTATGGACAAAATCTGATACTAAAGCCAGCAATATGGCGCCTAGAAAGTGAATTTTTTAAAGAGATTGAGCATTCATTTGAAGAAGTGAGAACTCTTTTGCAGCAAATGAAGATCCCACAATATTTCTATATTACCAGTTTTGATAATAAACTCTTGATCGATTACAATAAGGAAGTTCTTTTAGAAGCTTTTCTCAATATTCTAAAAACAGAAAAACAGATTGTAGTGCGTGAGTGTATTGCAGATCCAACAGAAGATGTAATGAATAATGAAATCATCATTCCGTTCAAAAACGAAAATTCTAAATATTTTTATAAATATAACTCTCCTACTCCTGTTTATAAGGTTCAAGAAAAATTTATTCCAGGCGATACTTGGTTGTATTATAAGATCTATTGTGGTGTTAAAACAGCGAATGAACTACTGATTTATAGGGTGTCCGATTTGGTAAATGAATTTTTATTAGAAAAATTAATATCCCAATGGTTTTTCATTCGGTATTTTGACGATGAGGAGCATTTGCGTATACGATTTAAGGTTAATGAAATAAAGGATTTAGGGCAGGTTATTGACAAAATTAAAAATGCATTTCAGGCCTATGTAAATGATGATCGGATTTGGAAACTGGAGCTATCCACCTATGAAAGAGAACTCAGCAGATACGCGGGGGACAATCTAATAGAAATAGAAAATATTTTTTGTACCGACAGCAACCTAATTCTATACCTCTTAAAAAATATGACCCCTGAGAAACTTTGGTTATCCTCATTGTGGTGCATAGACCAATACTTAAACATTTTTGAATTTGATATTGCAGATAAGCAGCAAATTATGCTTGAGCTCACCCAAGGCTATCAAAGAGAATTCCATGCAGGCACTAGAGTTAAGAAGCAGATTGATAAAAAGTACAGAGATTATTTCACCTCTATTGATCAATATGTCAACGGTGATGCTATAAGTGAAATATCAGGGGAACTGCGGGTGTTTTTTTCATTGATCCGGCAGCGCTATCAGGCCCTTTATTTTTCGGACAAAAGCCTCAGGAAAGATGTGGTGATGAGCATCCTCCACATGCATATTAACAGATTGTTTAATGCTAGGCAGAGAATGCATGAGCTAGTCCTCTATAGTATTCTGGAAAAGTATTACAGACAAATATTTCATGTGAATAAAATAAATTAAAAATAATTATAGCATCATCCGTATATGGAAACTGTTTAAACTTTTAAAAAAGTAAAAAAGTTCCGAGAAAAATTAAGAATTTTGAGGTTGTAAACAAATAAACTCTTAAATTTCTGAATCTTATAAAAGCAAAGATAAACTAAGAAAATGGATTTTGCGCATTTGAGTAAGGGAAAACGAGGCTTTCGAAGCAGATCAGACTTAGACTCTCATCTGTATCATTAGAAACATCAGAAATCTACCATAGGCAATTACCGCAGTCGACATGGAAGTAAGAAAATAAAGTCGTCGTTTGGAAAGTCTGAAATTAAAATTCCAAGGGATGGTGAAGGGGATTTTAAGCCTGCATTAGTACCCAGAAGATACAGCATTATTGATGATTTGGAAAACATAATCATCTCATTTTATGCCAAAGGAATGAGCGTAAGTCATATTGAAGAACAGCTCCGTTAAATTTATGATTTTCAAGTCTCCATATCTACTATATCACGTATCACCAATGCTATTGCAATTGAAGTGGTGAGTTGTTAGAACCGTAATATCTTATTGTCTGGATGGATGGAATTGTTTTCAAGGTAAGGGAAAACTCCAAAGTTATTAATAAGACCATTTATCTGGCCGTTGGGCTCAATCGTCATGGCAGAAAGGAAGTATTAGGGATGTGGCTTGGAAAAAATCAAAGTTCATCTTTCTGGATGGGTGTTCTCACAGATTTAAAATCTTGAGGTGTGGAAGATATTCTCATCACCGCTACCTATCATTTAAATGGATTTACCCAGACCATCTGCTCTGTCTTTCCTGAATCTCAAACCCAAATTTGTGTTGTCCATCAGATTAGAAATGCATGTAAATATGTAGTATGGAAGGGCAAAATGCCGATATTTACACCGCCCCTACAAAACACGTTGCTCAAGCTGCTTTGGATGATTTTCAAGCAAAATGGGAAAGCAAATATCTATATGCCATACCATCATGGAAAAACAATTGGGACGAATTAACTGTCTTTTTTGAGTTTCTCATCGAGATTAGAAAAAATAATTTACACAGCCAATTTAATTGGGAATCTGAATGGAAAAATCAGAAAATATACCAAAAATAAAATGTCTTTCCCTATGTAAACTCCCCCATAAATAGTACGACTATAATTTAGACAAAAAGTTTAAATTTAGGATTATATATTATGAAAAAGAAACAATTCAGTGCGAATCAGATTTCCAGTATTTTGAAAGAATTCGATAA
>NZ_JAAABJ010000147.1 GCF_009904105.1 Elizabethkingia argenteiflava
AACAATAGAAAGTAAAATGAATTTTATAAATCAAATCAGCAAGCCCAAATAGAAAGATCTAGAGTTAAACTCCATAGACTTAACTTCAGAAATTATGAGTATTGAATCATAGCGGGATTTATTCAGAAAATTACCTTTCAATTTATCCTCTAGGATTGAACGTAGTGTTTACAATGTCAGAAAGCGCAACTTGTTTGCTTATCGGGATTCATTAATAAAAAAGATAGCTGCAAAAATATCTGTCAGTGATTATTACATTGTAGATAGCATGCCATTAGAAATATGCAAATTAAGCAGAAGTTCCAGAAGTACTGTTTGTAGATAAAATTACTTTACCAGCCCGGATAAAGGTTTTTGTGCTTGGCAAAATAGTGTTTATTATGGTTATAAATTGCATGCAGTGTGTAATACTGATGGGATTTTTACCGATTTTGATCTAACACAAGCTTCTGTACAGGATATTCATTATATCATATATATTAAGAACTTGTACAATATTAGGAGACAAAGGTTATCTGAGTATTGATTATCAAAGAGAGTTATTTAATTACAACCAGATTAATATGGAAGTACCTATGCGAAAAAATCAACATTGATATAAGCCAAAGCCTTATATTTTTAGAAAACCCCGAAAGCGCATCGAAACCTTATTTTCGCAATTATGTGATCAGTTTATGATTAGAAGAAACTATGCGAAATCCTTTGATGGCTTTAAGAACAGAATATTATCTAAGATAATGGCACTGATTGTTA
>NZ_JAAABJ010000148.1 GCF_009904105.1 Elizabethkingia argenteiflava
AGCTCTTCTATACTTCTACCATTATCGAATTCTTTCAAAATACTGGAAATCTGATTCGCACTGAATTGTTTCTTTTTCATAATATATAATCCTAAATTTAAACTTTTTGTCTAAATTATAGTCGTAATATTTATGGGGGAGTTTACAACTTCGCTAAAGTTTTTTTTGATGGATACCAAGGTCTACCAAGTTTTGAAATCAATAGTAATCCTTCATTTGATCCCATTGCCACAAAATTTTCCCGAATCGGCCCCTTTTCGAAATAAGGTAATTTATAAATTTCATTCATTGATTCAGAAAATTGAAGAGGAAAATCTGTTGCTAATCCAATCTCACTTATACAAAGAATTTCCTGTGAAGAAAAAAAATAATTTGAAAAATGTTGATTTTCGTATCGTACAATAAATTCCAACACATTACCTTATGGATCATAAAAATAAATGGAGCGTGCATTCCATATTTCAATATCTATGAAAACCGATTTCTCTTCGTCCGGTAAGATGAGTTGAATATCTCGATCCTGTAACCAAGCAGCTGCAGACTCCAATAAATTAATTGGAATTTCGAAGGCAAAATGATATAACGCATTTGTCTGATATTCAATTAAATTCAAAATAGATCTTCCTACTTTAAACTCTAATTCTTTTTGAGATTCATTTATTAACTCAAAACCTAAAATATCAGCATAAAAAACTTTGGCCTTATCAAGATCAGTAACAGCTATATAAACTTTATTTAATTTCATTTTAAATTATTATTAATCATTTAGATGCTTCGCAAAAATGACTTTATATTAGTTTTATTAATCAAACGTTCAGGCAAGTCCATATCTTTAACATACCATGCTAATTGATCTTCACCGACTTGAAAAACGGACGAATATATAATCTTGTTTTAATAGTTGGTAATCCTGAATTGAAGGTACGTTTGCCAATCCAAATTCTTATTTCATCATACATTTGTGCTTGAAGAAAGATTTCCAAAGTTTTTTTTCCTCCCTCTACAATCAATAAATGAACTTGATGTTCTTTCAAAACCTTAAATAATTCCTCAAAAAAATTATTGAAACCCTGTTGGAAATTTCTTTTTTAAAACTTTTAGTTCTTCCCTTTAAGAAAATAGGCTTTTCTTTGTTTACAATTTTATTATGCCAAAAAATATTTGTATTGATCATTAAATTAATTGATAAGAGGGTATTTGAGCCATGAGAATTTGTTGTAATGATTCTATCCTCACACCAATCTTTTGATTGTTGTCTATTTTTACGATTTCACATTGATAATTTGCAAAAGGACCGGATGCTATTCTTCTCCTTTCTCCTACTTTTATGTCTAAAGAATTTTTGAGTTCAACTTGAGAAAATTGATTCAGGAAAATTTTAATACGATTTATTTCCTCGTCTAAAACTCTGACTAATCTACCTCCAAAATTAATAAACAACACGACACCATCTATACTAAGGGCTTTTGTATAGTCTTTTATGTTTTCTAAATAAACAAAAACATAAGAACTGAACAACGGTTTTTCTACCTTCTTTTTACGGTCGCTCCATTGGGATATTGTTGTATTAAGTGGCAGATATACTTTAAAGTTTTGCTCAACTAAATTTTGAGCTATTTTTTTTTCGTAACGGGATTTGGTATAAACTACATACCAGCCTTTAATAAAGGTCATATATTTTGTGTTTTCAGGTGTTTACAACTTCGCTTCTTAAGTCACATTGTAAAAAAAGTTATAGACACCAGAAAACACATAATCATCAAAAAAAACACTTAGGTAAATTTTATAGAATACTCTCCATCATTTGAGTATATGATTTGCGCTTCTTTGCTAAAGTAAAAAAAAATACATCTAACAAGAGTTGAAAGTAAATTTTAACAAAAATTAATTCATTATTTATTCTACTTCATTGATATACAACCCAATATATTGTTTTGAAATTTTATTTTTTTCATCTATTTGTTTTGTTTTTTATCCTAAACGAAGCATTATAACCTCTTGTGCATTTAGAATAAATTAACTTTTAACCTGTTTAATCTTCTATTCAAAACAGCAAAAATGAGATATTGAATTATAACACCCTATCCAAAACTCTATAAAACCTTGTGTTTGATCTTGTATTTTTCTGTAGCTTTTTCAATGATCAAACTTTATATTATTCCCTATAAAGTGGGTAAATATCTGTTGAAAAATATATTCAAAAGCACCCATCAAAAAACAGAGGTTTTGTGTATTTCAACTCAGTCCCGGATCTTTGCTTCTGATGGATCTATTTTTTTAATGATTGATGAATAGCTAGCATGTCCTGTTATTCAACGCTATTCTAATTAAATGTTATTTTATTCGTTCCCCTTATCAGCTAAAAGACAAAACGACAAAGTCAACACCTTATTCTCAATACTGTCTGTTGTATTGTCCGCATTTTGGTTTTATTTTCATACAAGATCTTCAAAGTTACATCAGTAGGAATGATTTTGTTCAATATCATCTTTAAAATAAACGATCTTTCCAGAGAGCAAACTAGTTCCTAATAACAGCAAAAGACTTCGGAAATCGAAGTCTTTTGCTATTCATATCATCATATTAAATATCCCTTTAAAATTAAAGGGATATTTAATATGAATTCAAAAATTGTATTTATATCTTCTTATAAGAATAGAAAATTTTAAATGCTCAAATATTCTTTTTATTTTTCATCTAAACCATAATATTTTTCCCCCAGCTTTATCTTTTCTCTCCCGTTTTCCATTCTCCATTTGTTAGTATCTCTTAAAGAATAGGCACACCCACAATACTCCTGCATATAAAATTGTTCTTCTTTACTAATCTGTAGCATGCGAGAGGAACCTCCTTTCTTCCTCCAGTTATAAGTCCAATAGGAGACCCCTTCATAATGTTCCGCAGCGCGAATACCACAATCGTTAATCTGTTCCATATTTTTCCACCGCGAAATACCTAAAGAACTGGATATCACATCAAATCCATTTTCATAAGCGTAGAGCGCCGTGCGTTCAAAACGCATATCGAAACACATCGTACAACGAATACCCCGCTCCGGCTCCCATTCCATTCCCTTAGCGCGGGAAAACCAATTATCTACATCGTAGTCTGCATCTATAAAGGGGATATTATATTTTTCAGCAAAACGTATATTTTCTTCTTTACGTAAATCATACTCCTTCTTAGGGTGAATATTTGGATTATAGAAAAATATAGTGAAATCTATATTTGAGGCGATAATAGCTTCCATTACTTCTCCAGAGCAAGGCGCACAACAAGAATGCAATAATAATTTTTCACCTCCTTCAGGCAAAGCCAACTTTTCTCTTACTAAACTCATTTTTATTATTATTTTCCTTTATCTTAAGACAGTATAACGCAATAATAGCACAGCCATCTTCATGATAATACCTGTTTTTAAAAAGTGCTCTAAAATAGTAAAATTTTTCTGTATGGAGAAGTTTAAATTTCCATTCCTATTTAGTGTTTGTTAAGAAACTGAATAATACTTGAAAAATCTATTTTAGCATTTTCAGCTGTTTCACTCCACATTCTATAAAGATGGAGTGCAGTATTTCCTAAAGGGAGAGTAGTTTTTGTATCCAAACCCGCTGCTGCTGCCAAGGCTAAATCTTTTGCCATTAGATCTACAGCAAAACCCCCAGCATAAGAATTCGAAGCAGGAACATTTTCCATTACTCCTGGATAAGGATTGTAGACTTCTAATGACCAATTCCTTCCCGAACTTTTTTGCATAATTTCACTCAAATCCTTAACATTCAAACCATTTCTAGCACCTAAATTAAGCGCTTCACAAGTTCCTATCATATGGATACCTAAAAGCATATTATTGCACATTTTAGCGACCTGACCACTTCCTGAAGCACCTGCATAAAATATATTTTGTCCCATACATTCTAAAATAGGTTTTGATTTTTCCAGAACTTCTTCTCTTCCCCCTACCATAAAAGTCAAAGTTCCGGATTGCGCACCACCGGTCCCACCAGAGACAGGAGCATCCAGCATCTCGAAACCTTTAGACGCACACAATGCTGCTACCGATCGGGCAGTGGTTACATCTATGGTACTGCTATCTATCAGCAGGGTGTTGGGGCTTAAGCTTTCCATAAATTCTTTTGAATATAATGTTTTCACATGCTCTCCGGAGGGAAGCATGGATATTACCACCTCTACATGCTGTACAGCTAATACAGCAGATAAGGCCACTTCTCCTCCTATCTTCGAAAAAGCTTTAGAAGCACTCTCTGAAAGATCAAAACCTATTACTCGATGTCCTTTTTTAATTAGGTTGGTGGCCATTGGCCTTCCCATATTTCCTAAACCTATAAATGCTATATCCGACATAATGATTAGTTTTTCGTTAGATTTTTAAAGGATGTGTATCTTTTTCCCAAAGAGGTTTAAAATAACCATCAATCCATTCTAGGCTTACCTCTCCCCACGTTGCAGGCTGCCAGTTAGGCTGTTTGTCTTTATCCACCAATAATGCACGAACGCCCTCTATAAAATCAGGGTGAAGGCAGCACTGACAGGACAAATTCAACTCTGAGCGAAAGACCTCTTCCAGGCTTAAGCCTCTCCCTATATGCAATTGTCTGAATATAATATAGGCCGAACTCGGTGATCCAGATTCAAAATTTTTTATACCCGCTTGCATCCATTCATCCCGATCTGAATGGCTCAGCAAAACCTCTCTGAATTGCTCTAAAGAATGCGCATTTTCAAATTTTTTGATAAAAGATTGATGTAGCTCTGCTTGAGATGCAGGAAGATCAGCAGCTTCACCAAAAGATTTTAGAATATCCGAAACCACTTGACTGGGGTCCGATCCCCAATTGGCTTGGGCTAACTCCTGAAGTATTTTATCTTTTGAATCAGACAATATATAATAGTCTGCTAAACCCAAAAATTTGCAATCTGCACCATCCAACCTCGTACCGGTGAGCCCTACATATAGTCCGTAAGCGGAGGGCATTTTGTTCAGAAACCACGTGCCCCCCACATCTGGGTATAAACCAATATTAATTTCAGGCATCGCCAGTTTGGTTTTTTCAGTAACAATACGGTGTGAAGCACCTACTAATAGCCCCACACCTCCGCCCATTACAATACCATGACCCCAAACAATAACAGGTTTCGGATAAGTATGCAGTTTATAATCCAGCTCATACTCTTTTGAGAAAAAATCTATGCATTCCTGAGTCAATTTTTTTTTATCAATTTTTTGCTGTGCAACAATGGCCTCGTACAATTTGCGAATATCCCCTCCTGCACAAAATGCTTTTTCACCGGCACCCTGAAGAAATATACAAGCAATTTGATCTGATTTTTTCCAATCTTGCAAAATAACGCTCAATTCTTCTATCATTGATAATGATAATGCATTCAAGCTTTTTTCTGAATTCAAGGTGATGAAACCTACTTTATTCTTTATTTCTGTACAGATTAATTTCATTTTAATTGCTTCTTAAAAATATAGAATTAGCGAATGTGTAAAAGCCCCCCCTCTTGGAGAACTCTTCTTGAAATAACCAATTTCATAATTTCATTGGTGCCCTCCACTACTTGATGTATACGCGAATCTCGCATAAGCCTTTCTACGGGAAAATCTTGTGTACAACCATATCCACCCAATATTTGTAAAGCATTGTTACAGATATTAAAACACACATCGGTACATAATCTTTTTGCCATTGCACAATAGATAGTAGCATCCGGATCATTTGTATCTAACTTAAATGCAGCTAAATAAGCCATCTGGCGTGCCGCAACCAACTCGGTGATCATATCTGCTATCTTAAATTGTAACGCCTGAAATTGAGTTAGTGATTTGCCAAATTGCTTTCTCTGATGCATATAGGTTTGGGCTTGATTAAGCGCTCCTTGTGCAGCTCCTACGGAACAGACTCCTATATTGATACGTCCTCCATCTAAACCATGCAATGCGATCTTAAAGCCCTCTCCTTCTTTTCCTAAAAGCTGACCAGCGTCTACCTCAACATTTTCCAGAAATACAAAGCGAGTGGGTTGTGTATTCCATCCCAATTTTTTCTCGTTTTCTCCAAAACTGACTCCCTTTGAATTGGATTCCAGGACGAATGCGCTGATGCCTTTTGATCCGCTGCAGCCTGTTCGAGCCATCACAATCAATAGATCACTTTCGCCAGCTCCAGAAATAAAAGCTTTGGTTCCATTGATCACATATTTATCTCCTCTCCTCACGGCAGTCGTATTGAGACTTGCAGCATCAGAGCCGGCTTCAGGTTCCGTCAGACAATACGATCCCAACAATACACCAGAAGCCAACTGTTGGGTCCATCTTTTTTTTATATTTTCGGTAGCATAATTATCCAGCATCCAAGTGACCATATTATGAATGCTAATATAGGCTGTCGTAGAGGGACAGGCAGCTGCAAGCTCCTCAAATATAATGGCCGCATCTAATCTAGACAAGCCTAAGCCTCCTCCCTTATCACTGGTATAGATACCACAAAAACCTAGTTCCCCTGCTCTGGTAATAGCTTCTCGGGGAAATATTTTATTGGCATCCCATTCAGAGGCATGGGGTGCCAGTTCTTTTTGAGCAAACTGACGCGCAGCATCCTGAAATGCCAATTGATCTTCATTTAGATTAAACTGCATTTTCAAACTTATTTTAAATTAATCGTCATGTTAATAGGTTGAGAAAGGGGTATATCTTCCTCAAACCAACGGGCAGTAATCGTTTTAGTCTCTGTGTAGAAACGCACCCCTTGTTTTCCGTAAGAATGCAAATCACCAAAGAAAGATTTTCGCCAGCCCGTAAATGAGAAAAAAGGAAGCGGAACCGGAATGGGTAGATTTACACCTATCTGTCCCACCTCTACCTCATGTTGGAATTTTCTAGCAGCAGCACCAGAATTCGTAAAAATAGAGGTGCCATTACCATAAGGGTTCTCATTAATAATTTTAATGGCCTCTTCCAAAGTATCTGCCTTTAAAAGCAATAAAGCTGGTCCGAAAATTTCTTCTTTGTAAATGTCCATATCTGTGGAAACATTACTAAATAAAGTAGGCCCCACAAAATATCCGTTTTCACAACCCTCAACATGGCAATCACTTCCATCCAAGAGCACTTCTGCACCTTGTTGATAGGCGGTATTAATCAGTCTTAAAACTTTATCTTTGGCTGTTTTATTAATAAGCGGTCCATAGGCTGCCGCATCATCGTTCCATACGCCAGGTTTTATACCGCTAAGCGCGGTTTTAATATCTTCTATCCAACGATGAGCTTCTCCTACCAAAACAGCCACACTAATAGCCATACAACGCTGTCCGGCTGCACCACAAGAGGCTCCGACCAAATGATTAATCACCTGCTGCTTATTCGCGTCTGGCATAATGACCATATGATTTTTTGCCCCTCCAAAAGCTTGTACTCTCTTTAGGTTGGCCGTTCCTGTGCGGTAAACATGTTCCGCCACAGGTACGGACCCTACAAAGGAGATCGCTTTTATATCGGGGTGATTGAGAATATGGTTTACCTGATCCTTGGATCCGTGAACAATATTCAGAAGACCTTTGGGAAATCCTGCTTCATTAAAGAGTTCTGCTAATTTCATGGCGGTCATGGGAGTCTGTTCGGAGGGCTTTAATATAAAGGTATTACCACAAGCCACAGCAATTGGAAACATCCATAAAGGGATCATAGCTGGAAAATTAAAAGGGGTAATTCCAGCACATACCCCTAAAGGCTGAATATAACTATATGTGTCTACAGCTCTGGCTACATTTTCTACAGTTTCTCCCATCATCAAACTGGGTATATTACAAGCATGCTCTACAACTTCTATACCCCGCCAAACGTCTCCCATGGCATCTGCGAAGGTTTTTCCATTTTCTTGTGAGAGAATTTCTGCCAGTTCTTTTTGATACTCTTTTAATAGATGCTGATAGGTAAGAAACAATCTCGCCCGCTCTGGAACAGCCACTTCTTTCCAGGCTCTAAAAGCTGTTTTTGCAGCCTCTACAGCTGCATCTATTTCGGAGCCTTGCGTTAATGGCACTTCTGCTAGTACTTCTCCTGTCGCCGGGTTTTCTACCGGTAAATATTGGTGGGATTTGCTCACCAGAAAGTTTCCATTAATAAATATTTTTACTTTTTTAGACATGATATCTTAATTATGATTATAATTAAAAAATAGAAAATCTTTTACCCGATTCTTCATATAACCAGAAGGTCAGTAAACTCATTAACCGCTAGCTCTACTAAGACATTATAATCCAGAGATTGATCCAGTATGGCCTTTTGTTGTTTCTCGGGGAAAATACGTGCTAGATTAATTTTATATTTTTTAATCAATTCGGGAATCGCCTCTTCTCTTCTGCGTTTATGTCCGATGGGATATTCCACCACTACTTCCTCTAAAACACTTCCATCATTCAGTTCTACCTTCAATCCATTGGCTATAGAACGCTTCTCAGGGTCGTGATAATCCTTGGTAAACTGGACATCTTCAACACATTTTATTTTATTGCGCAACCTGTCTATTCGCTCATCGGCAGCTATATCATCCTCATAATCGGCAGCGGTTAATCTACCATAAATTAAAGGTATTGCCACCATGTACTGTATACAGTGATCCCGATCGGCAGGATTATTTAAAGGTCCTTGTTTATCAATAATACGTATAGCTGCTTCGTGAGTACGTATGGTGATAGCCTTAATATCTTCGCTAGTTTTGTTGAGGGTATTCAATCGTCTATTTAAGATCATGGCTGCTTCTACGGCTGTCTGCGAATGAAATTCTGCTGGAAAAGAAATTTTAAATAAAACATTTTCCATGACATAAGAAGCATAATCCCTTTGGAATTTGAAAGCTTGCCCTTGAAATGAAACGTCATAAAACCCCCAATTTTTAGCGGTTAATACAGAAGGATACCCCATTTCACCTGTTTTCGCTATCAGGGCTAAACGAACAGCTCTGGAAGAGGCATCACCCGCAGCCCAAGACTTGCGACTTCCTGTGTTGGGTGCATGGCGGTAGGTTCTTAAAGACTGGCCATCTACAAAAACTAAAGAAATAGCATTAATCAATTCCTCTCGGGTCAATCCTATAAGCTTACCCACCACAGCGGTGGATGCTAGTTTAACCAATAATACATGGTCCAGCCCCACCTTATTGAAAGAGTTTTCCAAAGCGATCACTCCTTGTATTTCGTGCGCCATAATCATAGCCTCTAATACCTGTTTTATTTTTAAAGGTTTTTTCCCTTCGGCAATATAGGTACGGGAAAGCCAATCGGCTGTAGCTAAAATACCGCCTAAGTTGTCGGAGGGATGGCCCCATTCGGCTGCCAACCAGGTATCATTAAAATCCAACCAGCGTATAATAGCGCCAATATTAAAAGCAGCCTGGATAGGATCCAACTGAAACTGAGTTCCCAGCACTTTAGCCCCATTTGGAACAATCGTCCCTTTTACTATAGGACCTAACAGCTTAGTGCATGCGGGATAAGTTAAAGCTTCCAAGCCGCAGCCAATACTATCTAAGAAACAATAATGAGCCGTTTTCCAGGCTAATTCATTTTTAATTTTATAATTGAGTACATAATCTGCAATATCCACTAACACCTGATCGGGTTGAGGTCTTTCGTTTAAAATATATGATGACATGCTTGTAAGTTGTAAATTTAATAATCGTTATAGTTTTTTATTTTCGGTCTTCCAAGGCTACAAACTCTTTATTGTCAGGACCAATATAATGAGCACTGGGGCGAATAATTTTAGCATCCTGTCGTTGCTCTATAACATGAGCACTCCAACCGGTAATTCTGGAAATAACAAAAAGTGGGGTAAACATTAAAGTGGGAACTCCAAGCAAATGATAAGAGACAGCAGAAAACCAGTCTAAATTAGGGAACATTTTTTTTTCCTTCCACATCAACTCTTCTAAGCGTTCTGCAATCTGAAATAAGAGCCCATCCCCCGCTTCTTGAGAAAGTGATTTGGCTACTTTTTTAATCACCTCATTTCGGGGATCCGAAATAGTATAGACAGGATGTCCAAAACCTATAATCACTTCTTTATTGGCTATACGTTCACGTATATCGGCTTCCGCCTCATCTGGTGAAGAATAACGGCTCTGTATATCGAAAGCGACCTCGTTAGCTCCGCCATGTTTTGGTCCTCTTAATGCCCCTATAGCTCCGGTAATAGCGGAATATATATCAGATCCTGTACCAGCAATCACACGACTGGTAAATGTGGAAGCATTAAATTCATGCTCAGCATATAAATTTAAGGAAATCTGCATGGCTTTTATCCAAGCCGCTGAAGGTTTTTTTCCGTGCAAAAGATGTAAAAAATGCCCTCCCACACTTTCATCATCAGTTTCTACTTCGATTTCTTTTCCATTATGACTATAGTGATACCAATAGAGGAGTGCTGAGCTAAAAGAAGCCAATAATTTATCTGCTATATTGCGGGTACCGGCTATAGAGTGATCCTCCTTTTCGGGATGAATAGCCCCCAATACGGATACTGTAGAGCGCAAAACATCCATAGGATGCGCCGAAGCAGGGATCTTTTTTAATATTTCTTTTAGTGAATGGGGTAAACCTCTCAACGACCTGAGCTTGGATTTATAGTTTTTTAATTGTGTGCTTGTAGGCAAATCACCATATATCAAAAGGTAAGCAACTTCTTCAAATTGGGCTCTCTCTGATAAATCCAAAATATTATAGCCTCTATAATGTAGATCGTTGCCATTTTTACCAACGCTACACAGTGCTGTATTACCTGCAGCCACCCCCGAGAGGGCTACACTTTTCTTGGGTTTTAAAATTTGTTCGTTATGGGACATATTTATTTTTTTTGAAAGGAATTATTTATTTGGCTCTCATATTTATAGTAACCTATACTTTGGTAAAGCTCTTCTCTGGTTTGCATAGTATGTACTACATTTGCCTGAGTCCCATCCTTACGGATATGCTTAAATACATTCTGAGCCGCTTTATTGGCAGCACGAAAAGCAGAAAGAGGATATAAAATTAGTTCGACGCCAGCCTCTCTTAACTCGTCTACTGTATACATTTTTATCATTCCAAATTCTGTGATATTGGCCAATATGGGAATTCCTGTGGCCTCTGCAAATTGAAGGTAAAGCTTTAAATCTGTAATGGCTTCAGCAAAAATAAAATCAGCCCCAGCATCTCGATAAGCTAGACATCTTTCTAAGGTTTTTTCAAAACCTTCATTAGCAAAAGCATCTGTTCGGGCACCAATCACAAAATGAGCATCAGTACGCGCATCTAGGGCTGCTTTTAAACGATCTACCATTTCCCCGGTGCTTACCACCGCCTTACCAGGACGGTGTCCACAGCGTTTTGCTCCGACCTGATCTTCAATATGTAGTGCTGCAGCACCGGCTTTGATCAAAGATTTCACGGTACGGGCTATATTAAATTCTGAAGGGCCAAAACCAGTATCGACATCCACCAGAAGTGGTAATTCGCATACATTGGTAATCCGCTGGATATCTATCAACACATCTTCCAGTGTAGTAATCCCTAAATCAGGAATTCCCAATGAACCTGCCGCTACCCCGCCTCCGGAAAGATATATAGCATTAAATCCTGCCTGTTGGGCTAGCAATGCGTGATTGGCGTTGATTGTTCCCACGATTTGCAGCGGTTTTTCTTTTTGCATGGCCTCTCGAAATCGTAATCCAGGCGTCTGCAAAATTTCATTTTTACTCATCTTAATATTGTTATTTTATATTTACAAACTCCTCATATAGGCTCTCATTATATCACTTTATTATCATCGTATAATAATACAAGTAAAGGTCCTGTAAGTCTATTATTGATTAAGAATTAGGCCTCCCTCCAGTCCTCCAAAGCCACCGAATCATCCTATACTTAATTTAATGGCCTTGATAGGATAAGAATTTATATACACCAAGCGTTGTCTCTAACTGATTAAAAATATATTAACCAATTTTATATTCTGAAAGCACCCTACAACTAAAAATTTCCATGTATCTCGTATATTTTTGTTTTACTTTTTAATGGCGCACAGTAAACAGCGATTTTTTATATTTCTAAGATGATAGGTGACTTAGTTATCCCATTGTTTCTGTTACAATGGAGGCTTACGGGCTTATTGCAAAGCACTCGTTAACAATCAATTAGGAAATTTTATCAGCATTTATATTGGCGGCTTGCTCCATTTTTTAATATCCTGAGATCTGAAGAAATAACCAAAGCCTCCGCTACCTGCACTTTATCACCCTAAATTCTGATTGGCTAATAAAAAAAGAATTTTTTCCTTGTTCTAAATATAAAAAAAAATGACTACCTACACTCAATATTTCACTTGCCCCCAAAAAATACCTATATAAAACCATACAAAATGAGGTATTTAATACACTATGTATGTGTTACATTTCTGAGGACTGCGTTGGTGATATAATCGGCAAAACAATACTTCTAAAAATCGCGTTTAACCTTTTTATTACCAAAAGGATTTTGTCTATAATTTGAGTGATCCCTTCTCTTAACGTCTCTTGAGGATTTGTTGTGAACCGATTTCAAATTTTATTGTTTTTTTATATATCATCACCTAAAAAGCCAACCCACTGTCAATAAGATTATTGTATTAGGTTTTAGGATTAAAAAAACGTTTTTCCCTGCTATGCCCCAATAAATTATGCTTTTTTTATTTCTAGTTTCATAAACTGTTAGCCAAAATGCTCATCATCAAACAAAAGACATAGCAGTAAAATAAATTTCAGCGATAGTATTGATAAAAGATAGTGTTAGATATCATAGCCTACTTTAAAAACATAAAACACCATTTCCCTATATGTGCCTGAATAATTAAAACAGCTCACTTGTGCCCGTTTTTAAGCCTCTATACATATTTGAATCATAACATCATATTTTATTAATCCAACTGTGAAAAAACAGTATTTTTCATTACAAAAATGAATAATAAAAGCTACATACATACATACATACATACATACATACATACTTGTTATACCGCATAAAAAAACCTCCTTAATAAGAGTGAATATTTCTTATTTTTAGAGTATTACAGCTGTTTTTAGGTTATTTTATATAGAGAGGTAGTGTTTCTTTTTTTGAGCTTAATGGAGATAAAACGGACACAAATGGACATTTCGTTTATTCTCTATAAACTTATCTAAAATTGTAATGCTCCTTTTGTATTAGGACTTTTTAGTCTTTTTTGTTTACTCTTTATTTTAGACATTTGGTTTTATACACCCAAAGCATCATCGTTATGGATATTTTTATTATATACAACAAAGATTTTACACCCTAATTTCAAGAGGTTGATGAATAAAAAAACCTGTTTAAGTATGCTTCTCTTAAACAGGTTTATATGATCGCGAATAAAGGTATTAAAAGTGATGTAAGCTCATTTAATAGATGAAGGTTACTCCTGCCCCCCATCCCATATCGCTATCATAATGAGAGGAAATCTGTAAATATTTTTGGATAAAATAACTAAGGCCTACCCGGTATTCTTTATCTGTATTTAGCATAAAATTACCCCTCAGCCTTTGGGATAAAGGAATATCCTCACGCTGTAGCTGTAGGCGTAATTTTCCATTGTGGTCTATACTCACATCCGAAGTAACCAACCACGGTAATATATATTGAAATCCTACAGCTAGCACATGACGGTTATCGTGTTGAGCATATTGTCCTAAAAGGGTCTTTATATCTTTAGTAGCATGATTGTAGCGACTCCTGGATTGAGCTCCGATATAGGGGTATAACCATTGAAATTTACCCAAATAACGCCCTAATTTAAGCTCCGCTTCATAACCATTCTGCCGCGTATATCCCGTATGCAATTCCCCTCTGAATTCATAACGGGTATCTCCTGCTCTAAATTCTGCATGGGTACTCCTAGATTCTAAGGCTAGGGTAGCTGTATACGCCCACATATGATTATCTTTTAGAAAATCTTTCCAGTCCTGCTTTGGGTTGTTAAGCTGGGGATTGGGCTGTGATCCTTCGTAACTAAAAATTCTGCCCATACCCGCCATCATATGGTATAAAATATGACAATGGAAAAACCAATCACCATCTTGATTCGCTGGAAATTCTATAACCGCAGTTTCCATTGGCATCATATCCAATACATTTTTCATAGGAGCGTAATCTCCATAGCGATTGATTACCCTAAAATCATGACCATGTATATGCATAGGATGCCGCATCATGGAATTATTATAGAGTGTAATACGTACAATCTGCCCTTTCTTTATTTTAATCTTATCCGTTTCTGTTACGGTTTTATTATCCAAAGTCCATACATACCTGCGCATATTTCCTTCGAGGGTAAACTTTAATTCTTTTACTGGAGCATCAGAAGGTAAAGTGGTCATTTCCGTAGACTTGAGCATATTATAATTTAAAGTGATGGGCTCCGTATTTTCATTCGCTGGTTTAAAACTGTCTGTAAGAGCTAAATGATTACCCTTCATTTCTGAATGAATATGGTCTACTCGTTGATTTTTATGGGAATGCTTTTTAGCCCTTACAGGAGACATCATTTCTTTAAGATGCCTAGAGGTGGCACTTCTTTTTTCTTCAGAAATTTCAGGGTACATCACCTCGTTAGCATCCATTTGCTGTAAGCTCATCGTCATATTCATAGGTTTCATATCTCCACTGAGTTTCATCATGCTGTTCATGCTTTTCATGCCTTCGAAAAGCATAAGCCTTTTAAGACCAGGAGCTTCTACTTTAGTTCCCTTTCCCAACCATAAGGAAGCATCTCCTGTTCTGTCCTCTGCTGTCGCTCTAAATTCAAAACTCTTATCTTCAGGGACAACTACCTCAATATCATAGGTTTCGGAAACGGCAACGATTAAACGATCTACTTCCACTGGCTGAACATCATTACCATCACTGGCTACCACTCGCATTTTTCCTCCAGCATATGTTAGCCAAAAATAGGAAGAAGCTCCTCCATTAGCGATTCTAAGCCGTACTTTATCGCCAGCTTTTAGGTTTTTATATGAGGCCGAAGTTTGTCCATTGAGTAAAAACCTATCGTAGTAAACATCGCTAATATCCATAGCTTCCATGCGTTTCCACTCATTTTTTAATTTGGTGAAAAAGTTTCCTGAAGCGATGGCTTCGGCATAGCTTTGTACCGAATTTTTCTTAATTCCATACCACTGAGCAACCCCCATCTGCAATTTTCGCATCACCTGGTGAGGATGTTCATCTGTCCACTCACTGAGCATCACAGGAATATCGGCTTTTATATGTTGGGGAGTTTGTGGTTCTCCCCTTTTTCGAAATATCAACAGTCCATACATTCCCATCTGCTCTTGTAAACCTTGATGGGAATGATACCAGTAAGTTCCATTTTGGGATACTTTAAATCTATAGATATAGGTTTCCCCAGGTTTTATTGGTTTTTGGGTAAGAAAGGGAATACCATCTTCCTTGTTTTCAAGCATTACTCCATGCCAATGCAATGCTGTATTTTCCTTTTTAAGCCTATTATGCACGTGTATTTCGGCCATATCACCTTCGGTAAAATACAAGGTAGGTGCTGGTAGCTGCCCATTAATCGCATAGGCATGAGCATGTTTTCCGGTATACTGCACCATAGAATCCGTTACATATAAATCGTAACGAACGAGCTTGCCTCCGAAATGTAAACGCCCATGTTTGGAATTTCTTTTTAGAACAGCTTCTTCGTCCGTTGTTTGATGCTCCTGTACCAGCACAAGGTCCATTCCGCATTTTGGACATTGCCCCGGTTGATTTTTTATTATTTCAGGATGCATAGGACAGCTATATTTTTGCACGGAATGCTGTTCTGGAATGGACTGCGCAGGTACAAAAATAAATAGCCACACACAGAATATCAATAAATAATTTCTCATGATTTCTATTTGCTGATCTCTGCTTTTAGCGTACCACAAGTCATCATAGAACTTCCATAATAAGGATTTTTAATTTCCTGTTCATTACTCAGCCACTGGCCTTTAGCCATAGGACAATATTGAATATAAATAGGGGATGAGGAAATTTTGAAATGCTCGGCTATTAAGGCCATATTATCGGATAAATTAAAGAAATAATTTCTCTGGGTAGTGAGATGAGAAGCTTCTGCAATGGCTCCTGCGTCTTTTCTCAATTTGTTTATGTTATCTTCTGATAATACTTTAAAATCAACTGTAGAAGCTACTTTTAGGAAGAGCTTTGCTGCTGAAGCTGCTTTTGCAACATCATCCTGAACCAAAGCATTTTTGATCGCTGTATAATGTTGATAAAGTTTTTGAATTTGGGAATTTGACTCCTGGGCAAAGCTCATAATAGAGACTGCCAAAAATATAAGGCTTAAAAATCTGTTTTTCATTTTTTCAAGATTTAAAATAAGATAAAATTAATCTAAAGAAGCTATATGAATATAGCAAAATATTGCACTGCCCATGGGGGCAGATGTTTAATCTTATTTTATAATCTAAAATTACAGTGTAAAATAAAAATAGGCAATTGCCGCAGCAATGGTGGGGCATTGGTAAGATGATCTTTCCCTAAAGAGGATAAATAAAATTGATTTTTTACTTGGAAATCATTCTCTACGGGCAATAGAAAATATAAACTACTTAAATACAACAGATTGGTACTTTTTGCGACATCTGTTTTAACCAATTCTATTTTTGTCTTACAGCAATCGGATGCCTTAATCTCTTTTTTACAAGTGTGTGAAGAAGAAGAGGAAGACTGATGCTTCATATTACAAAAAACAGTCTTATGCAGACAGGAATGCATTTTAATAACGGCACCAGAAGATACCGCGGAATAAAAAAATGCCAGTAATATAAGTAGGGTTTTCCTCATATTGGCACAAAGTTATTGATAAAATTTGTACTTCATCTATTTTTATACTAAAAAAACTCAGATCTATGGTAGTAGAATGTTACCACAATATCGTATTTTGAATATTATGTTGAAGAGATTTAGTTCTGAGGGTGATATATCATAAGATCGCGATGATGCGATTGGAAACCTTTTCCACGATACAATTCCAAGGCATTGTGATTATGCCTTTCGACTTCTAACATAACTACTTTTAGGTCCTGAGCTGCAGCAAATTTTTTTATAAAATCTACCGCTTTTTTTCCATACCCCTTTCCACGAGCTTTTTCACCTAGAAATAATTCATCTAAAAAAGCTATCTTTCCTCCAAACTCAAAGCTAAACATATACGCCATAACAATATAACCTATTGCTATACCTTGCTCGTTATAGATCATAAAGACCTGTCCCCAATATGGATTTTTGATAAATTGATAAAGATTTTGTCTTGTAAGTTGTTCATCGAAAGGATAGTGATCAATACTATAAAAATCATACATCATTTCTAGTATATTCTCTATCTCACTTTCCTTTAATTGACTAAAAGTTTGCTGCTGCTCCATATTTACAAATATACGGAAAGCCGCGATAAGGATCAAAAGAAGTGCAGCACTTAAGTGCTGCACTTCTAGATAAAAAACATCTCATTTTTTTTTTGGTTCAACAAAAAATAAAAAAGGTTTGCCTACATGCAAACCTTTAATTTTTCAAAATCTATATTTTCAAATATTATGATGTCACCAGATAATTTCATTTCCTTTCTTTAGGTACTTTAAAGTTCAGAAATAAAATGGTTTTTCTGGCTTAAATTATGTTAATTTTTTGAAACATTGAGCGGAGCTGATTTTGACTTATTTTCTTTTATGTCTCCTACGAAAATATAAATAAGGACCGCTATAAAAAGTAGGATAAGATAAAAACTGTTTTTCAATAATTCAGGATAATCAATACTATTTTTACTATAACCTATAAGGATGAGTACCTGAGCTCCGTAAGGAATAATCCCCTGAACAATACATGAAAAAGTATCTAAAATTGAAGAAGTAACCCGTGGTCTGATGTTATATTCTTCGGTGATTTTTTTTGATACTTTTCCAGATATTATAATTGAAATGGTGTTATTAGCCGTAGCCAAATCGGTTATTCCTACAAAGCTTCCAATTCCTAATAAAGCCGATTTTGGTCCTTTAATTTTATTTTTAATCAAATTTAACAGACTCTCTATTCCACCTGCCTTTTCGACCATGGCTGCAAGACCCCCGGTGAATAAAGACAGGAGAAATATCTCTGTCATACTGGTAAAACCTTCATATACCTTTTTACTAAATTCTAAAAAACTGAAGCCGTGGTATATAAAACCAAACAGACCGCTTAATACAACACCAATGACTAAGACCAAGAATACATCTAATCCTAAAAAAGCGAGTAAAATAACCACCAAATAGGGTACGACAAGAATAGCCGAAGATAGGTTTACGGATGCTGT
The DNA here is from genome assembly GCF_009904105.1 of Elizabethkingia argenteiflava. Lineage (GTDB taxonomy): Bacteria > Bacteroidota > Bacteroidia > Flavobacteriales > Weeksellaceae > Elizabethkingia > Elizabethkingia argenteiflava. The sequence continues at coordinate 18,410 of NZ_JAAABJ010000148.1, forward strand.
TGTGGGAAGCACCTCTCTACTTCCGGCACCCACATAGATATAAATGAAAAAGGCAAGAATGGCTGCAGGTAATGCAAATCCTAGATTGTTTTTAAATTTATCTCGCATATCACAGCCCAATATTTGGGTAGCTGCTATGGTAGTATCGGAGATAATGGATAAATTATCCCCAAACATAGCCCCACCTAATAATGCTGCACCCACCACATTGATATCACAACCTCCCGCATTAGACAGGCCTATGGCTATAGGACCTAATGCCACGACAGTTCCTACAGAAGTTCCAGATGCCAAAGATAAAAAGGAAGCGATAAAGAAAATACCTGCCGGGTAATATTCAGGGGAAAGATTGTTAATCCCTATATTCACAATGGCATCTACACTCCCTATAGCTTTGGATACAGTGGCAAAAGCCCCTGCCAAAATATAAATAATACACATGGTCAATATATTGCGATCGCCACAACCTTCCATAAAAGTAGACATCTTATCTTTTATGCTGCCTTTAAGCATGATGAAAGCAGATATAATTCCCACTATAATAGCAATAGGAGAAGGCATCGCATAAAAATCACCGTAATAAACTCCAGCGCCCAAAAAAACTAAAATAAAAATAAGAAAGGGGATAATCGATAACAATGAGTTCTTGTTTTGTGTGGTCATTCAATATAATTTTTTAAGATTATTAAGATAAGCACACTTCAGAAAAACAAAGTAATAATCAACATTTTTTCCGGAGGCGGCTTATCGATTTCAGCACCTTGCTTGTTGTTGCAGGTTGCTACCCAACTTTTGGGATTCTTGATAATATTAGGTGCAAATATAGAAATTTAAATTAAATTTCTACAGATTTTTTTTAATTTCTACTTTTAATCTATGGATATTTTAACGATCAGTCTATAGCTCAGCTCGAAGACTTCACCTCCATATGCTCGTCGCTTTAATTAAAGACCGCCACAAGCATGCTTGCAGCGGTCTTTATTATCTGTAAAATAAGCTCTGTACGCAGTCCCTGTCATTTCAGGGATTGTATTTTTTCTATTTCCCCATACCTGGAAAGCCTCCTCCCATACCTGGCATTCCCTTGCTCATCATATTCATCAACTGTTTACCCTGTGGCCCCTGCATCATCTTCATCATTTTACCCATTTGCTCAAATTGCTTCATAAGGGCATTGATGTCCTCTAACTTACGCCCTGCTCCTTTTGCAATGCGCTGTTTTCTAGATATATTAATCAAGCTAGGTTTTCTCCTTTCTTCGGGAGTCATGGATTGGATAATGGCCTCTATATGTTTAAAGGCATCATCATTAATATCTACATCCTTTATAGCCTTGCCTACTCCTGGTAACATGCCTAGTAAATCCTTCATGTTTCCCATTTTCTTTATCTGCTGGATTTGTTTAAGAAAATCATCAAAACCAAACTCGTTCTTGGCAATTTTCTTGTGGAGTTTTTTAGCTTCTTCTTCATCAAATTGCTCTTGGGCTTTTTCTACTAAAGAGACCACATCTCCCATTCCCAAGATTCTATCTGCCATCCTCTCGGGATAGAAGATCTCCAAAGTATCCATTTTTTCACCAGTAGAGATAAATTTAATTGGCTTTTCTACTACTGTCCTGATGGTTAAAGCGGCTCCCCCACGGGTATCGCCGTCTAATTTGGTAAGAACAACACCATTATAGTCTAAGACATCATTGAAGGATTTTGCTGTATTTACGGCATCCTGACCTGTCATGGAGTCGACTACAAAAAGTGTTTCTGAAGGCTTGACGAACTGGTGAACATTTCGTATTTCGTTCATCATCTGCTCATCAATCGCCAACCGACCAGCTGTATCGATAATAATAACATCCTGTTGATTTTGCTTGGCATGTTCAATGGCATGCTCAGCGATCTGTACAGGATTAAGGTTTTCCTGTTCTGTATAGACGGGAACACCAATCTGACTTCCTAAAACTTTCAACTGATCAATGGCTGCAGGACGGTATACATCACAAGCCACTAATAATGGATTTTTATTTTTTTTCTTTTTTAAAAAATTGGCGAGTTTACCAGAAAAAGTCGTTTTCCCCGAACCTTGTAACCCAGCTATTAAAATGATGGAAGGTTTTGCGGAAAGATTGATTCCTTCCTGGTGACCTCCCATTAAATCCACCAATTCATCGTGAACAATCTTGGTCATTAACTGTCCAGGTGTAATAGATGTCAGAACATTCTGTCCTAAGGCTTTATCCTGTACTCTCTTGGTGAGATCTTTAGCTACTTTAAAGTTGACATCGGCATCTACCAATGCACGTCGGATTTCTTTAACGGTTTCAGCTACATTAATTTCGGAAATTTTTCCGCGACCTTGAATATTCTGTAAAGCTTTATCTAGTTTGTCCTGTAAACTATTGAACATAATCGAATTAATTACTTTGTAAGTTGCAAAAATAAGGAAAAGATATGAAGACTGAAAATTAAAAATAAAAAGGATTGCCTCTCCTTTTATTTTGAAGAAGAAGATAAAAGTCGCATTTTTGTAACCGTCAAAAAGAGGAGCATATATAGACTAGAGGAAATTTCCCAAAAGTATTTTCAACTCAGATTACGACTTGATATTAAATGGGAATTCAGAATTTCTATAGACTTTCTTTATACCAATTGTAAGAATGCAGGAAATTATTCAACAAACCACATGGATAGAATGGCTGGGAGTATTCCTTTCTATTTTACAGGTGATTTTAGCACAACAAAACAAAGCGATTAATTATCTTTTTGGAATTGGAGGTATCATCCTTTCTTTGGTGGTCATGTTTAATGCAGGCTTGTATGCCGAGTTTACACTGTACATATACTACCTAATCATGAGTATATATGGATGGCTATACTGGAAGTTAGGAAAGACTCATCAAGAAACTCCCATCTCCTATGCAGACAAAGCTGATTGGTTAAAAATCAGCGGAATTGTAATTTTTAGCTTTTTCAGCTTCTATTTTATGCTTTCGCGATTTACCACTTCAGATGTGCCCATATGGGACGCGAGTGTCAGTGCCTTTGCGTGTGCAGGTATGTGGCTGTTGGCAAAGCGTAAAATTGAAAACTGGATATTACTAAATATGAGTAATATCATCGCCATTCCTCTTATGGTACATAAGTCTCTGCATCTATATGCGGTACTGTATATTATTTTATTCTGTGTGGCCATTTCAGGCTATTATAACTGGAAAAGAATTTTTAAAAAAACTAAGGAATTTTAATGATTATTTTAGTAAGATCCTACCTATAAAAATCATTATAATCTATTCCGACATGTAGAATGATGATAATATTACAAAATCCTTCCGAGATACCATCACCTCTTAGCTTTTTTTAATTTAACGCTCCCCAAAGGAATACACTACTTAAATAGGTCCAAAATAATAAAGAAATTATGTGAACGGAGTCTCAAACATTTTTCTTTTCTAAGAGCCTGTTTAAAAATAAGCGAAAAAAAAATAATAAGGGCATCTAAAAGAAGTTTAGTGTTACGTTCTTTGAAGTGATAAAACTTTAAAAACATGTACTTAACCGACTTATCAGATGCCCATTG
>NZ_JAAABJ010000149.1 GCF_009904105.1 Elizabethkingia argenteiflava
AATCAACAAAGACCAAATTAGCAAATTACAAGAGCATCAGTTAAACAGTATAAAAGGCGGAAATAAGGCTGCAGAAGCCACTCCTTCTTGTGGAGTTAACTCCTGCAATATTACCACCGTTAAATAACCTGAATTTTAATTTTCAAAACTTAACACAGATGAAAAAAATCAAATTAACCAAAGGTCTACAAATCAACAAAGACCAAATTAGCAAATTACAAGAGCATCAGTTAAACAGTATAAAAGGCGGAAATAAGGC
>NZ_JAAABJ010000150.1 GCF_009904105.1 Elizabethkingia argenteiflava
ATTTTTGCAGCTATCTTTTTTCTTAATGAATCCCGATAAGCAAACAAGTTGCTCTTTCTGCCATTGTAAACACTACGTTCAATCCTAGAGGATAAATTGAAAGGTAATTTTCTGAATAAATCCCGCTCTGAATCAATACTCATAAATTCTGAAGTAAAGTCTATGGAGATTAACTCAAGATCTGACAATTGGGATTGCGGATTTGATTTAAAAAATTCAATTTACTCTCAATTGTTATCAGTATATCTAATATTTTTTCATAATTTGCGGTAAAGCTGTTCATATTTAATCGTTTGTTATACTATTTAATTTAGGTATTTAGATAATAATGAGCAGCTACCTTTTTTTTATCCTAAATGAACCACGGGTATAAAAATGATATCTTCAAAGCTTATGAATAGCAAAAATACAATCATATAAAACGCATTTTTTTATATAGTAATTCTAAAATAGTGGGGTTACAAACCCTTATAGTTATCATTAAG
>NZ_JAAABJ010000151.1 GCF_009904105.1 Elizabethkingia argenteiflava
ATATCTCTTAAAGCTTATTCCTAAACTTTAAAAATAAAACCAAACCTGAATTATTCCAAATCCGATACTATTAATAAGCAATACTGCTCTATTCTAATCCTTCTCAAATATCTACTGCGCTTCCCTTCGTTAACTTGTTATCGTTTGGGAGTGCAAAAATAGAAAGTTTATATATATTTAACAAATTTTATAACACTATTTTTCGAAAAAATACCCTAATTAACTCGATAACAGAATGAAAAATTTAAACCCATCCCCTTTCAGCTCCGGAGCAT
>NZ_JAAABJ010000152.1 GCF_009904105.1 Elizabethkingia argenteiflava
GAGATTTAACTTATTGTCCAGCCAGGATTTGCAGGTCTGGGTATATTTTTTTGCCCACTTTTCTTCATAGGCATGCAGCCTTTGATATCACTGCTCTTCATTATTAGCTTTTTAGATTGGCTTCATATCCTCCATAACCGCTTTTTTTTCCCTGTCAGGATCATAGCGCATTGAGCAGCGGATTTGATGAACCACGCAAAGTTGTACCCTGGTTTTAGGAAATACAGCCTCATACGCTTCGGGGAAACCTTTCAGTCCGTCTATGCAGGCAATCATAATATCTTCCACACCGCGTTTCTTCAGATCAGTGAGAACTCCAAGCCAGTATTTGGCCCCTTGATTTTCTGAACTATAAAGCCCAAGTACATCCTTTTTTCCTGCGATATCAACCCCGAGGATATTATAGATAGCACGGGTGTCAACAGCAC
>NZ_JAAABJ010000153.1 GCF_009904105.1 Elizabethkingia argenteiflava
GATTTTCCCTATACGTCAGCTAATCATTAACTTTGTTCTGGTATGTAATATCTTATCGATGTACTATTTGGGTGTTAGTACGAGTGCAATTGGTTATTTTTTTCAGAATATGTTTGCTATTGAGATTTCTCCTGCAGAGATATCCCGTATTACCGATAGGGTACTACCCGAGGTTCAAGAATGGAGAAACCGTCCTCTTGAAACGGTCTATCCATTTGTATGTCTGGATTGTATGTTTTTCAAGGTAAGGGTGAATGGTGTTGTTGAAACCCGTGCGATCTATAATATCCTCGGGGTTGATATCGCAAGAAAAAAGGATGTACTTGGGCTTTATAGTTCAGAAAATGAAGGGGCCAAATTCTGGC
>NZ_JAAABJ010000154.1 GCF_009904105.1 Elizabethkingia argenteiflava
ACCCACTTTTGGCTATTGTGCAGCACAGAAAACACGGTATTTTGGCTATAAACTTCATGCCGTATGTGACAAAAACGGGATCTTTCATTCGTATGATTTTTCCCCTGCAAATGTCCATGATGTGAACTACTTGAATGATGTGAAAAATAATTTTAAAAATTGTTTATTAATAGGAGATAGAGGATATATTGGCAAAGAATTCCAAGTTGATTTATTCAACTATTCAAAGATAAAACTGTCTGTTGCGATGAGAAAAAATCAACACGATTTTGTAGCATTTTCAAAAACAAAATCCAGCATCAGAAAAAGAATCGAAAC
>NZ_JAAABJ010000155.1 GCF_009904105.1 Elizabethkingia argenteiflava
ACCTGTTGTGCATTTAGCCGAAATTAACTTTTATTTTGTTTAGCTTTCTTTTGAAGACGAAAAAATTCAGATACTGAATCATTGTAAAAGCGCTTATTTTTGAAGCAATTCTCGTGGCTAAACCTTGAAAAGTTTTTGCTAGATTAATCTGAATCAAGAACTCTCCATTGAGTTGAGAAATTGCAGTTTCGATTCTTTTTCTGATGCTGGATTTTGTTTTTGAAAATGCTACAAAATCGTGTTGATTTTTTCTCATCGCAACAGACAGTTTTATCTTTGAATAGTTGAATAAATCAACTTGGAATTCTTTGC
>NZ_JAAABJ010000156.1 GCF_009904105.1 Elizabethkingia argenteiflava
ATCAACAAAGACCAAATTAGCAAATTACAAGAGCATCAGTTAAACAGTATAAAAGGCGGAAATAAGGCTGCAGAAGCCACTCCTTCTTGTGGAGTTAACTCCTGCAATATTACCACCGTTAAATAAACTGAATAATAATTTTAAAAAAATAACACAGATGAAAAAAATCAAATTAAGCAAATGTCTACAAATCAACAAATAACAAATTAGAAAATTAAAAGAGCATCAGTTAAACATTTTTAATTGCGTAAATAAGGCTGCAGAAGCCACTCCTTCTTGTGTAGTTAACTCCTGCAATATTACCACCTTTAAATAACCTGAATTTTAATTTTCAAAACTTAACACAGATGAAAAAAATCAAATTAACCAACGGTATACAACTCTACTAAGAGCAAATTCTCAAATTACCAGAGCAACAGTTAAACAGTATAAAAGGCGGAAATAAGGCTGCAGAAGCCAGTACTTATTGTGGAGTTAACTCCTGAAATATTAAAAACGTTAAATGAGCTGAATTTTAATTTTCAAAACTTAACACAGATGAAAAAGATCAAAGTGACCAAAGGTCTGCGGATCAA
>NZ_JAAABJ010000157.1 GCF_009904105.1 Elizabethkingia argenteiflava
CGGAGAATTATCTCCGGATACATTTTTTATCGATGCTTTGGAATTAGCATATGAAAAGATAGAAGCTTCGCCTCATCATATAAAACAGGTAAAACACTGTATAGCAAGATTAAAACCTTTTTTCAAGAGATTAAAGTATGATGAGCTGAAAATATCAGAGATCAAGATATGGCATATCAAAAATGCTTTGGAACAAGCAAAACTTACCCCCTCAGTCTACAATAAATTCAGGTCGTATCTTATGTCTCTTTTTAAAGAAATGATTCAATATGGGTGTATCGACCATAATCCTTGTAGAGAGATTATCAAAAAGAAAATTACCAAGACCATACGGGAGACCCTCTCGGATGAAAAATATCAAA
>NZ_JAAABJ010000158.1 GCF_009904105.1 Elizabethkingia argenteiflava
ACCAAACCTGAATTATTCCAAATCCGATACTATTAATAAGCAATACTGCTCTATTCTAATCCTTCTCAAATATCTACTGCGCTTCCCTTGGTTAACTTGTTATCGTTTGGGAGTGCAAAAATAGAAAGTTTATATATATTTAACAAATTTTATAACACTATTTTTCGAAAAAATACCCTAATTAACTCGATAACAGAATGAAAAATTTAAAAGTTATTATAGGTAAAAGTCTTGAATTTTATTTTACGGATAAAAAGATGATCGTTATTTCAATATTCATGAATTTATAATTGCATGGTGTACCTAATGCTATAATATGAGACGACCTTTTTAGCCGCCTCATTTATTTACAATACTGCTTTTCTAGTTGAGCCCTCCTCCTAAAGCTCTGTATAGGTCGACCTCAGCATTTAATTGTTCCAATGTAACATTCACATACTCCAGATCATTTTGAAGTTTATTATTTTGTGCCGTAATGACTTCTAAATAATTTGCCATACCACTTTGATATAGCCTGAAAGCATTATGAATAGCTTTTTCCAGAATTTTTGTTTTTTGCTCTAACAGATATAATCTTTCAGACGTTCCTTTAGCTTTAGCCATCGCATCAGATACTTCTCCTACAGCATTCATGAAAGTTTGCTTGAAATTAATTGCTGCTTTTTGCTGTTCTATCAGGGCTATTTGATAGTCTGTTCTAAGCTGCCTTTTCTGTAAAACAGGCAGGGCCAAATTAGCCGCTAAAGTTTTAGTAAGCGATCCCGGGAGATCAAACCAATTCTTCAATCGAAATGAATTGAGCCCTACTTGAGGAGATAAACTAATACTGGGGTACATGGCTACTTTTGCCAATCCTGTTTTAGCATTCAATTTTATTACATTCAATTCAGCTGCTTTAAGATCCGGACGTCTACTTAATAGCTGCACCGGAAGTCCTGAAGCAAGTTTTTGATCGGACAGTAGGCTTCTCTGGCTTGAACTCCTTTCTATAGAAGTGGGATATTCTCCACAAAGAATACTTAAGGCATTTTCCTGTACAGCAATATGCTGGATAGCCAAAGGGATTAAGAGTTCTGCAGTTTTCTTTTGAGCTTCCGATTGTTGTATGGCAAGAGAATTAATCTGCCCGGCTGTATATTGAAGTTTCATCATCGCTAAAGTCTTATCACTTAACTCAATATTTTCTTTTGCTATTTTTAATTGTTCATCTAAACTCACCAAATTATAATACGCCTGAGCTACTTGCACTAAAATCCTACTTTTTACAGCATTAAGATTTTCCTTTTGGGCAAGATAATCCGCTAAAGACGATTCCTTCTGCAAACGGGCTTTTCCCCAAATATCTACTTCCCAAGAGAACTTTAATGCTGTATTATAATCATAGGTATATTCATGAGCGGTAAACTGATTGGCAAGTGAGGCATTAAGACTATTCTTAGACGCCCAGCTCCTGTTGGCTCCCAGGGAGAAATCAAGCGTAGGCATCAACGTGTTTTTCGCCTGTTTGTATGCGAGATCCAGTTGCTCTATATTTTTCAAAGCAATTTTAACGTCATTATTCTTAATCCATGCTTTTTCTACAAGGTGGATCAAGGTGGAATCTTTAAAAAAAGTTTTCCATGGAAGTTCCACTGTGTCGCCGGTAAGCTGCACTTGCTTATAATTTTCGGGAATATGAAGATCTTGCCTTTGATATGGCGTTCTTACAGCACAAGACAACATAGTGCTTAGCATGGCACCTGACAAAAGAATTGAAATGATACTAAATATTTTCATTAGAAATGCTGTTTTGTGATATTATAATTTTTTTGATGAAAGTTTTTCTTCCACATATTGAAAGAATATATATAATATGGGTATGACAAAAATGCCCAATACTACACCGCCTAACATTCCCATTACGGCACTGATGCTAATGGACTTATTTGCTGATGCCATTCCGCCTGAAGAAAACATTAATGGAATCATTCCTACAATAAAGGCAAGAGAAGTCATAATAATAGGCCGTAATCTGGCTTTGGCACCCTCTAGTGCAGATTCAATAATAGACTGTCCGCCCTGTCTCCTCTGAACAGCAAATTCTACAATAAGTATGGCATTTTTAGCTAAAAGCCCGATAAGCATAATCAGCCCCACCTGCACGTAAATATTATTATCAAAACCGATGATTTTTATTCCTAATAAAGCTCCAACAATACCCGTAGGTATAGAAAGCATTACAGCCAAAGGAAGAATATAACTTTCATATTGCGCAGCCAACAATAGATAAACGAACAAAAGACAAAGACCAAAAATAGCCATGGTTTGCCCACCTGCAGATTTTTCTTCTAAACTTAAACCTGTCCACTCATAACTATAGTCTAAAGGTAATTTATTCAATGTATTCTCTAATTTGTCTATGAGTTTACCATTGCTTACTCCTGGTTTAGGAGATACATTGATGGTTAAGGAATTGTATAGGTTATATCTTGCTACAGATTCGGGTCCATATACTTTTTTAAGGGTGATCAGGGTACTGGCGGGAACCATCTCTCCTTTGTTATTCTTTACAAAAATATCATTGAATGCAGATTCATCCATTCTGAATATTCCGTCTGCTTTTATACTTACCTTGTAAAATTTACCAAATCTTGAAAAGTTCTGACTTTGATCACCAGAAAAATAAGACTGAATGGTTCCCAACAAATTATCAATATTTACCCCTAACTGATCTGCCTTATCCTCGTTGACCTCCAGTTCTAGCTGAGGGTAATCTGCCCTGAAAGTGGTATAGGCAAATCCTACTTCGGGTATTTGCATGATCTGACCGATGAGTTCATCTGCTTTTGCTTTCAGAATTTGGGGATCTCTACTCATTCTGTCTTGCAGAATGATTTCAGCATCATTGGTGACACCATAACCCTCTACTGGCGGCATTCTAAATGTCATAATATTCCCCTCTTTGACGGCCTTTAATTTGTCATTAACTATATGCATAATCTCATCAATATCTCGACTTCTTCCCCGCTCCTTTTTAGGTTTTAGTTTTACAAACCCCATCGCGTAAGCTGGTCCTGCACTGCTGCTTAGAAGATTGAAACCTGTAATAGAAGTATTCGTCTGGATGTCTTCGACTTCTTTTAGAAGGGTATTCACTTGTTGTGCAACTACTGTTGTTTTTGTTAACCCGGTACCCGGAGGCATGCTGAGTGTATACATAAAAAAGCCGTCATCTTCCATAGGCACAAAACTCTTGGGGGTACTCATTATAAGGTATCCCGCTAATACAATGATTGCTCCGATTATTCCCATGGATATCCATTTACGCTCAATCAATAATTTCATTCCGCTTATGTAACGATGGGTTATATTATTAAAACCCGCATTAAAAGCTGTTGAGAATTTTCTTTTAAAGTCATTTTGCGCATCAGGTCCACCTTCAAGATGATTATTTTTGAGAAATAGAGCACATAAAGCTGGTGTGAGGGTAAGAGCGTTAATCGCCGAAATAATAATCGCAATGGCCAATGTATATGCAAATTGTTTATAAAATAATCCGGCAGATCCGGACATGAATCCAATTGGAATAAATACAGCAGCCATAACCAATGTAATAGAAATAACCGCACTGGTGATTTCATGCATCGCTTTATGAGTGGCTTCTTTTGCTGAAAGTGTAGTCCCCTGCATATTACTGTGAACCGCTTCTACCACTACAATAGCGTCGTCTACTACGATACCGATAGCCAATACAAGGGCAAAAAGCGTTAATACATTAATGGTAAAGCCCAATAATAAAAGGAAAAAGAATGTGCCTACTATAGCTACAGGAACGGCAATGGCAGGAATAATTGTAGATCTAAAATCCTGAAGAAAAAGCAATACAACGATAAATACCAGAATAAACGCCTCAATTAGAGTCGTTTTTACCTGCCCCGTCGCTTCATCAAGTTTGTCTTTGGTACTCATCACCTTAGTATACTCTATATCTGGAGGAAAAGATTTGGAAAGTTTCTCCAAAGCTTTATTCACTTCTATTTCTATATCATTCGCATTGGAACCTGTAGTCTGCATGATGGCTATAGTCACTGCATTTTTTCCATTTGAAAGGTTATCACCACTATAAGAAACTGAACCAAATTCTACGCGAGCCACATCTTTCAGACGAACCAACTGATTCCCTACATTTTTAACAATGATATTTTGATATTGCTCTGGTTTATTTTTTTTTCCTTGGTACTTTATAACATACTCCAAAGCCGATTCGGATTCTTCCCCCAACTTTCCGGGTGCAGACTCCAGGCTATGCTGAGCAATAGCACTGGACACCTCACTGGGTACTATACCATATAAAGCCATTTTTTGCGGATTCAGCCATATTCTCATAGAATAATCCTTAATCCCAAATATCTGAGCCTGACCAACTCCTTTTATTCTTTTTATCTGTGGAATTAAATTGATGTTGGTATAATTCTGCAAAAATTTTTCATCATATTTTTTATTATCTTTAGTATAGATGTTGAAAACCATCACCATACTATTTTGCTGTTTCGAAGTGGTGAGTCCCATACGAATGACTTCTTGAGGGAGAACAGGAGTGGCTTGTTGCACTCTATTTTGCACATTTACAGCGGCTTGATCGGCATTAATCCCTTGTTTAAATATAACAGAAATGGTAAAACTACCATCATTACTTGCATTGGATTTAATATACGCCATGCCTTCTACCCCATTAATCTGCTCTTCAAGCGGGGTGACTACTGAACGTATTACTGTTTCACTATTTCCTCCAGGATAAGACCCGGATACCGTGATGGTAGGGGGTGAAATATCTGGGAAACGCGTTACGGGTAGCTGACTAAGCCCAATAATTCCCAATATCACGATAATAAGAGAAATAACTGTTGCCAATACAGGGCGGTCAATTATTTTTTTTAACATTTTTTAATCTTTTTTTGAATGAATCACTAATTTATGGTTGGAGATCACTTTAGGCAGAACCGCAGCTCCATCGGTAAGCCCATCCATTCTATTGATGGCGATTTTATCGCCGGCTTCAATTCCCGATGAAACAAAGTAATCCTGAGGGGTTTCTCCCGAAACTTCTATCGCCACCATTTGTACTTTATTCTGCTGCCCAAGTTTATAGACAAAGTATTTATCTTGAATATCTTTTACAGCAGTCTTTGGAATTTTAATGACATTATTTACATTATGGTAAACCATTACTCTTACCGTTCCCCCTGCTCTCAATAACCTATCGGGATTCTGAAATACCGCTTTCATTTGTATGCTTGCTGTATTTCTATCAAAATTTCCGCTGGCAGCCTCAAGATTACCTTTATAAGGATAGGTTTCACCATCGGGAAGGATTATTTCTACTTTTTTAGATTTATTTCCGTAGGATATCAGAGATTTATTATACCGAATAAAATCTGCCTCGTTCATAGAGAAATAAACATTGATATTAGAAATATTGGAAAGTGTAGTCATAGGGGAAGGATCCGAAGGAGCAATGAGGCTGCCTATTCTGCTCGGAATTCTTCCAATATAACCACTCACGGGCGCCTTAATATAGGTAAAACCCGCATTTATTTTGGAAGAGAGCAGGGACGCTTGTGCTTGTGCTACCTGTGCTGAAGCCGCCTGGTAATTCGCCTGAGCTATTTTGAGTTGCATCTCCGAAACGACATTACCTTCTACTAAGGGTTTTAATTTGTCCATTTCAAGTTTTGCACTACTCTGACTTGCCATAGCTGCTTTTAAGGCGGCCTGATTATTATTCACCTGTTGGTTATAAACTGAAGGGTTTATTTTAAACAGTAGCTGTCCTCTGTTTACATACTGCCCTTCTTTTACATACACCGCTTCTAGATACCCGGTGACCTGCGCTTTAATCTCCACATTATCCTGCCCTTCTATACTACCGGGGTAGCCTATGGGTAGTTCTACATCCTCCGCATTCACCGGAATAAAATCTGTAGATAGCGCGGAATTTGACGTAGTGTTGTCCTGATGTTTTTCCGAATTGCAGCTATACATGGCGACTGCAACAGCAAGCGACAATGCCAAATATCCTGTTTTAGACTTCATAATATTGTTTTTTATGGTAATAACTACAAAATAAACAGATAAAAAAACCACACTGTCTGGTAAATACAGTGAAATGTAATTATTGGTCGTTGAAGCGTATCTTGTTTATGATGAACAGATTTTAGAATTCTGCTAGTTTCTTCGGTTTTGTGTCTTTTTTGTTGATTATAAAGAGGGCTGATCTTGAAACAATCGGTACCGAAATCGCTAAGGTAAAACTTTGTAAATCCACTGAAAAAAACTCTCAATTTATTAATTGAGAGTGAATCAACTTAAAAGTCTAACCAAGATTTAAATGAAGAAGCTTTTTCTCGGCTTACAATGACGTCTATTCCAGGATGCTTTTTTAACTGAAGTTTAAGTTTCCCATTAAAATAATTGAAAACCTGTATCACCGCATCAATATGAATAATAAATTGCCTGTTGGCTCTGAAAAACATTTTAGGATCCAACTGCCTCTCCAGTTCTTCAAGCGTTTGGGGAAGCGTCTCTATATTTCCTGTATTGAACATCGCTTTGCTCATCCCAAGTTCTGTATAAAAATATAAAACATCCTCTACCAATACTGTTTTATATCCATCACGATGGGCTAGAAGGAAACGCCTTCGGTAATCTTTAGGCTGAATATAGTTAAGTAGCCCCTCTATAGCTGTACCCAAATAGGGAACTGATTCCATAAAATTTTCGTAGTTACTCAGGGCCTTTTCAAGTTCTTCCTCTTCAATGGGTTTTAGTAAATAATCAATGCTGTGATACTTAAAGGCTTTTACCGCATATTCGTCATAAGCCGTGGTAAAAATAACAGGGCTTCTCACCTCAAATTGATTAAAGATTTCAAAACTCAGCCCATCCGATAAACGAATATCCATTACTATTATATCTGGTGCAGGATGTGTTTTAAGCCAAGCTACAGAAGATGATATGGAATCTTCTACAGAAAGAACTTCCACATGAGGTCTTATTTTTAAAAGCAACCTCTTGAGCCGATCAGCATTTGGTTTTTCATCTTCTATTATTAATATTTTATTGACTTTCATATAATGGAATTTTTGCCATAAACTCTTTTTCTGTCTGCTGGATTACAGGCTGTTTATCCCCTAAAAATTCAAAACGATGCAGAATATTCTGTATCCCAAACCCTGCAGAATATGCTTTATTAATAAGGGGTAACAAAGAATTGTAGACCACCAAATATTGGTCATCGGTAGTGTAAATCTTTATTTGTAGAGGATTCGTTTTCGAAGTTTTATTGTGCTTTAAAGCATTTTCGACTAAAAACTGTAAAGCTAAAGGAGGGAGAAATAACTTGCTGTATTCTTTATTTATTGAAATATCAAATTTCACGCCTGCTCCCACTCTTTTTGTAATTAAATAAATATATGAGTTTAGGAATTGTAATTCTTCTTCTAAGGTAATGGAATCCTGCTTGGAATTGATCAACAGATAACGATATACCTTTGCAAGACTTTCGGCATACTCATAACCCAACTGTTGATCTTCTAAAATAAGTTCTGAAAGAACGCTTAAATTATTAAATATAAAATGAGGATCAATCTGTAATTTTAAGGTCTGAAGCTCTGCCGCCATGGCTGCTCTTTTATGTTCGGAAGCTTTCAGTTGATGCTGAGTCGCCTCCAATGCTGTTTTTTTCCAGTTTTCTAACAAATAATCTCCAGTATTAATGGCACTGATAATTAAAGAAATACCTATATTAGAAGCGAGCCACTGCCCCAAAAAAGTGATTTCTTCTCTATAATCTATTTTTCCAAGAGACTCACGACTCTGAGAAAAAATCAGGTGAAGAATGATGACAAAAATAATACTCCCTACAATTTGAAGCAGTGACTGGGTCATCAATCTTTTCATACTTCGGGTATGCCAAGAAATTTTTTTATCTAGATAATTATCAATAAAAATACTGACCTCCGAAAGCATTATTGAAAATAATAATGCCCATAAAACATCCTCAAATATGTAAAGCCAGGGCTTGTTAATAAGCTCTTTATATGAAAAAGGGTTGATTAAATAGGAGAATATATAGAAAAACAAAAAAGCGGTTATCCAAATTAGTGTTCTTTTTTTCAACCCATATAGCAGTTTTTTATTTTTAGCTGTCATACATTTATCAGTGCGGTGATTTTTTATGCGTGTAAAGATAGAGATTGACTTAAATAAATATTTGTGATTTTAGTTCAAACCGTGAAAATAGTCAATGAAACGTTAAATATTTAGGTTAGAAGGTGTTGTAAATTTAAGTATAAAAGTTTAGATTAAATATGGATTTTATCCTATTTTCTGTGTACAACTAAAGGCTTTCCCACCAGCCTATTCTTAAGTTTTTTATATAGAATACTCATCCTAAATGTGCTATGAAAGTAATTACGGATAACTTTTCTAAGGCCTTTTAGCTTTGTCCAGCCTTAGAAAAGTTGATATTCATCATGTTATCAGGATCATAATACCTGCCCTTATTCATCATACTCTTTACATTAATTAAGGGAATGTGATATTGCTTATATATACGATTCTCTATGGCGTTGAGCGTATATGCTACGGACTACTAAGACTTTTTACAATCATAAATCTTTACTGTGACACTTTTGAGAAAATATGCATGAAAGTCTGTTGATAGATTTTTACAAGACCTTATCATTATAATATTACCTCCTATAATACTTGAAGAAAACCACAAATTTTACCATGGGCTAATGTTTATCTTTTTATAAAGCTATAACCTGAAAAACTATAAGCATAAGTCCTTGTGGAGATACTTTGGCTTCATGTTCTTTTAAGCAGTCACTAAATATCTCAAAAGCATAAAGAAGCCATACACCTCAACATCCACAAGAGGAAATCAATGTTTCTTATGCTCAATTTTATCTATCACTATTCAGTATGCTTTCTCTATTAAACTTTGACTTTATCTTATTAGAATAATGCCTCGAAAAAAACTTATTATCGATTTTTGTTAGTATTTAAATAAGTCATGGTGCTTAGAATCTCTAAGATTAAAAAAATTCTCTGATCACCTTTTGGATATTATCGCTTTTTCCCATGGTATAAAAATGCAGTGCAGGTACTCCAAATGTCAATAATTCTTTGCATTGTTGAATACACCACTCTATTCCCACCTGCCTGACGGCTTCATTGGTTTTGCATTGGATAACAGCATTTACAAGATCCTCGGGAATATCTATTTTAAAAGCCTGGGGTAGAAGTTTAATATGTTTTTTTATGGCAAAAGGTTTTATGCCCGGAATAATAGGAACTTTTATTCCAATCTCTCGGGCCTTATTTACAAAATCAAAATATTTGCTATTGTCCATAAACATTTGGGTTACGATATAGTCTGCGCCTAAATCTACCTTTTTTTTCAACATATTGAGATCGTATAACAAGGATGGTGCTTCTAAATGTTTTTCTGGATATCCTCCCACACCTATACAAAAGCTGTTATGGGTACTCGTTCCTGAGACTTCTCCATCCAGAAATTTTCCTTTTCCTAAATCACTAATCTGGGAAACGAGATCTGAAGCATATCGATTCCCTCCTTTTGATGGCTCAAAATATTTTTCCCCCTTCATAGGATCGCCACGTAATGCCATGATGTTGTCAATTCCCAGATAAAGACAATCTACAAGAAGATACTCCGTCTCTTCTTTGGTGAATCCCCCACATAAAACATGGGGCACGGTATCTACATTATATTTGTATTGAAGAGCGGCACATATTCCCAAGGTGCCTGGACGCATACGCGAAATTCTACGTTCCATCAATCCTTCTGCTTTTTCAATATAGATGTATTCTTCTCGAGATGTAGTCACATCTATAAAAGAGGGGTTAAACTCCATTAATGGATCTATATTTTTATATAAATCTTCAATCCCATAACCTTTCTGAGGCGGGATAATTTCATAGGAAAGAAGTGTCTTTCCTTTGCTCTGTGAGATATGATGGGTAATTTTCATAATTTGCAGGAATCAATTAAACATCGTGAACTACATGCTCTGGATTTTTTACTTATATAAAAAAGCAAGAGCTTATTTTAACTGCTTAAGCTACACACGATATTTCTTAAAAAGGAGCTGATGAATCTCCTTTCAAGGATTTATTATTATTTTAACAATTTATAATTTTAATCTGCTCTTCTTTAACATTCATTCAATTCTTAAAGATTAATCCGATTAAGCTTCTAATGCCTGTTTCAAATCGGAAATAATATCATCGATGCACTCCAAACCTACAGAACATCTTACTAAACCCGGGGTAATGGCTACGGCTAAGCGCTCTTGTTCTGTCAATTTACTATGTGTAGTGGATGCTGGATGGACAATAATGGTTCGGGTATCTCCTAAATTTGGAGATAGGGAACACAACTGGATATGATCCATAAAATGACGACCCTTTTCCAATCCTCCTTTTACTTCGAAAGCGATAATATTACCTCCTAATTTCATTTGCTTTTTAGCAATTTCATAGTGGGGATGTGATCTTAGAAAAGGGTATCTAACGGTTTTTACCTGAGGGTGAGTTTCCAAAAAAGCAGCTACTTTAAAAGCATTTTCACAATGTTTCTCTAGACGGATGGCCAAAGTTTCTAAACTTTTAGAGAGTACCCAAGCATTAAAAGGCGCTAAGGATGGCCCTGTGTTTCTAGAAAATAAATAGATCTCTCGAATTAAATCAGCTTTTCCCACTACCACTCCTCCCAGCACTCTTCCCTGTCCATCAATAAGTTTGGTTGCGGAGTGCACCACCAAATCGGCTCCATATTTAATCGGTTGCTGTAGATAGGGTGTTGCAAAGCAATTGTCTACTACAAAAATAAGATGATGTCTTTGGGCAATCTTACCCAAGATTTCCAAATCTAAAATTTCTATAGCTGGATTGGTGGGAGTTTCCACATACAAGATTTTAGTTTGGGGAGTGATCTGCTTTTCTATATCCTCAAGCTTACCTGCTTTAAAGTAGGTGGTGGTGATATTCCATTTTGAAAAATACTTAGTAAAAAGTGTATGGGTAGCACCAAATATGGATTGGCAACTCAATATATGGTCTCCACTGTTAAGGAGGGCAGCCAGCGTATTATAAACGGCAGCCATTCCAGAAGCAAAAGCATAACCGGCTTCTGCCCCTTCTAATTTCACCATTTTATCAGTAAATTCGTTTACCGTGGGGTTGCTGTAGCGGCTATAGATGTTTTTTTCTTTTTCTTCGGCAAAGGAAGCCCTCATATCTTCGGCATCCTGAAAAATAAAACTGGAAGTCAAAAATAAGGGAGTGGAATGCTCGTCATATTGCGTTCTTTCAGTTTGAATTCGTATCGCTTGTGTTTCAAAATTTTCCATATTTTAATCCTTATCGTATTTATATTACTTATGTTCGCTTACTCTTAAAATATCGCCGAAAACACCTCTGGCAGTGACTTCCGCACCTGCACCTGCACCCATTATTACTAAGGGATTCTCTCCATAAGATTCTGTATAAATCTCGAAAATAGAATCGGACCCCTTCACCTGTCCGAGGCTAGCCGTTCGGGGTACTGAAATTAGTTTTACTTCTAAATCGCCTTTTTCTTTTTGTAGATCTCCTTTCAACTCCCCCACATAGCGCAGAACATGATCTGGGGGTAAAGATTGTTTCAATTGCACATATTTATCATTGAGCTCTTCCAATCGGGATATAAAGTCGTCTTTTGCTACATGCTGAAGGCTCTCAGGAATTAAATTCTGGATGTGAATATCCGAAAATTCATTGACCAGGTCGAGCTCACGGGCAAGTATTAAAAGTTTTCTGGCCACATCGTTTCCGGAAAGATCCTCTCGCGGATCCGGCTCCGTATAACCTTTATCCCTCGCTTCTCTTAAAATGTTACTAAAGGAAACCTCTCTTATAGAAAAATGATTAAAAATATAACTGAGCGATCCTGAAAAGACGCCCTTAATTCGGGTGATATTTTCTCCTGAGAGATGCAGCAATTTAATGGTATCTATTAGGGGTAAGCCTGCCCCTACATTGGTCTCGTACAGATATTTTTTATTGTTCTCATGGAGCACTTTTCTTAAATTTCTATATTGATGAATAGGTAGCGTATTAAAGATTTTATTGGAGGATACCAAATCAAATCCATTTTCTGCAAAAAATTCATAATGATCTACAAATGTATGACTGACAGTATTGTCTACGGCAATAAGGTTCTCAAGATGATTTTCTTTAGCATATTTAACTAATTCTCCTATATCTGCAGCTTTTGACGCGTTTTGTAGTTGGTGTTCCCAATTTTTGCCTATTCCTTTTTTATCTAAAATCATTTTTCGGGAATTGCTAATTCCAAATATTTTAATATGGGTATTCTTACGATTAACAATATCGTATGTAGAGTGTAATATCTGATTAATCAATGTTTTACCTACGGTCCCACATCCAAAAATGGCCAAATGAATTTGCTTAGGATTTTCAAATAACTCACCATGTATAATATTAAGGGCTTTACTGGTATCTTCTTTACGAATAACAATACTTACATTAGCACCCGATACAGTATTGCTGATCAGTAAAGGTTCCACCTGATTTTTAATCAAAGCATTATATGACTGATTAAAATGTGACATTTTCTGGCCGATAATGGAGATTACACTTAAATTATCCACGCTATGAATAGCTTGTACATCCTTGGTATCATAATCTCTTGCAAACTCTTTTCGGAGAACTTCTACAGCTTTGAGGGCATCCGACTGGTCTACGACCACCCCCATTCCCCTTTCTGAAGATCCTTGGGAAATAACTCCCACACTCACTCCAGCACGGCTTAAGGCTCCGAAAAATCGTGCATCTACACCTACTTTCCCCAATAATCCCCGCCCTTCAAAGACGACCAATGATTTGTCTTGCTGCAACATTAGAGATTTTACAGAAGTGTTGGTTTGATCATTTGAAATTAGAGTTCCGGTTTGATCAAACCCTTTAAAGGTGTTTAGTATTTTTAAAGGGATGTTTTTATCGATAAGTGGTAAAATAGTTTTATCGTGTAAAATATTCATCCCAAAGTTTACCATTTCATTGGCCTCTTGGAAAGAGAGATTTTTAATATGCCGGGCATCTTCTACCCATTCGGGATTCACGGAAAAAACGCCATCTACATGAGTGTAGTTTTCCAAAATTTCCGCATCGATAAATTTTGCGACCAATGCGGCCGAATAGTTACTACCATTTCGCCCTAGAGTAGTGGTTTCACCGTTTTCTGTAGCTCCTATAAAACCCGTCACTACAGGAATGATCTCTCGCTGCCTAAATTCTTGAAATATCTTTTGTGCGAAACGTTCAGAAATTTCCTCCTTGGGAATGGCATTTCCAAAGCGGTTATCGGTTATGAGGAAAGTTCGGGCATCTACAAATTTTGCAGGCAAGGATTGATGATTTAAAAGATGGACTAAGGTTTTGGCAGAAAGAATTTCACCAAAGCTTAAGATTTCATCTTTTATTTTCAGAGAATAGTCTTTTAACAATTTAACCCCCGAAAAGAAATTTTTAAGCGTCTTAAATTCATCTTCCAAAACACTCTGGTATTGAGAAATAGGCTTTAATTGATCTTCTTTAAAGTTAATCCAATCTTCCTCCTCCCATTGTCCGTTTTTAGCATTTTCCAATAATGCCATGAGTGTATCTGTGGTGTTCCCTCTCGCTGAAACTACGATACAAATATCCTCCTGATTCAATTTTTTATATCTAATAATTTCTAATGCTTTCTCAAGCCCCTGCCCATTGGCTAAGGATTTTCCTCCAAATTTTAAAACCTTCATACTATTTTTTAAATATTTTGTGTAAAATTTTATTCAACTGCTCATACTCTATCAGAAAAGCATCGTGCCCATGAATAGAGTGAATGATGAAATGTGAAACATTCTCTTTCCTTTTTTTTAATTCCACATAGGTTTTACGATCTTCGGAAATAGGAAAAAATAAATCACTATCCACGGAGACGATAAAAATACCCGCTTTTATCTGGCTTAAATCATCATAAGGGTTGTCTTGCCTGGCTTCACTTTCTATGGTGGAAAGAAGCTGATTCATCATTTTATAAGAGGATAAGGTAAATCTCTGGTGGAGGCTTTCTCCATGAAAATTCAACCAAGCCTCAGATTTTCTAAGTTCTTTTTTTTCCTGTATTTTTTCATTTTTAAACCTTTGGTTTAAGGATTGGGGGCTCCTATAGCACAACATGGCATGGATTCTGGCTTTTTGTAAAGGTTTATCGCTTTGACGGAGCAAGAAATCCTGCACTAAACACTGTGCATATAACCAGTCCGAGGTTTTCCAGTCGGTTGCTATGGGAATAAAATTCTCTGCCAAATCGTTTTTTAAACCTAGCATTTCCCAACCGATAGCTCCCCCTAAAGAACTGCCAATAAGTGCAAAAACTTTTTTTATATCAAGGCACTCCAAACCTAGAAGAAATAAACGGGCGATATCTCTTGTTACAAAATCTTTGGGTCGGTCTATAAAAAAGCCATCATATGCATTGCCCGGAATATTAAAAGCCAACACCGTATATTTATGGGTATTAATGCTTTTATCCTCCCCTATGGCTTTTCTCCACCATCCCTTTTCTCCTGTCACCGTAGAGTTCCCAGTAAGAGCATGATTGACAAGTACAATAGGAGCACTATAGAGGGGACATCCAAAAACCTCATAACTTAAAGGAATATGATATATTTTCCCAGACTGGGTTGTGAAATTTTCAATAGATAGGGTATGTAGGAAATCTTTCAATTTTATATTTTTTTATCTTAATATAAAATTGAAAATGCCCAGAAAAAGGCTAAAGTACTCCTGTATGGTTATCTTTCCAATTGGTAGAATGTAGCACCTTCTTCGGCAGGCGAAGGGTTGCTAAGGCGTCATAGGGTCTATTCCCTCAGCCTTTCCTGATAACATTTTCAATATTTAAAGAACTAATCTTAACCGCTAAGGTACAAACAATATGCATTTTAACAAAAAAAGCGATCAAATATTTAATCGCTTTTTTTGTTTATCTTATTATACCCCACTCATACGGACTTCCCATGTTATATTCACCTGAGGGTCTAATGATTTTGAAACCGAACAGTATTTTTCAAAAGATAATTCAGCTGCTCTATTGGCTTTTTTGGGATCGACTTCACCTTCCAGCTGAAAGACGATATGAATATTTCGAAAGGGTTTAGCTTCATCAACTTGCACACGAGAACCTTCAACTGAGGCCGAAAAAGAAGTAATTTGCTGCTTTTGTTTCTTTAGTATGGCAACCATATCAATACTACTACAGCCCGCTAAGCCCATTAATACGGCTTCCATAGGACTTACTGCCTGAGGATTATCCTGACTCGTGTTGTCTAAAAGAATTTTATGCCCGTTCTCATTTGTCAATTCAAAGAGGTAATTGTCATCGATTCTATTCAAGGTTATATTCATTATTTTATATTTTAAATTCTTCTTTACTCTACAAAGATATATATTCAATAACTAAGCCTTAATGGGTAACCGCTGAAATTTATATATGTTTTTTTATCTCCATACCCGAAACTCTATATATTGAGAAAACAAATTATGATACAAGATAGTGACGATAAATTTCTATAAGCGCATCAAATATGGTACTAAATCTTCATAAAACTTCTATAAATTGACAGATCCGCTTCTATCTGTTTCATCTAAAACTGTATCATGTTTTAAACCTGCTCGGCTATCATAATACATCAGTCCTATATTTACAGAAACTAAAGGATGTAAAACCGCTAAGTAGAGAATATAGGGCGTAATGAATAGCGTTAAAAACACCGATATAAGAGAAATATAGTCTGATAGAGTAGTGAAATACAATATAAGATAGATTGGTATAAAACAAAAAATAAAGATGAATATCTGATTGAATACATAAACCAGAGCTATTGAGCCGACATATTTCCAGAAATTTTTAGAAAATTGTATTTGAAATGCCTTGATAATGGAATTAAAAAAGGCCTCTTCTGTATAATAAATATTGAAGAGTGTAAAATAATTGATATTATAAACCACAGGAATAACTAAAAACATCGAAAAAAAACCTACTCCACCAATGTAGGCTTCCCTTTTTTAGTACGATTTAAAATTAGACAATTTTTCATATTGTACCCAATTTATTTTCTGTTAATTTATAACAGCAAGTTTCTGTTTTTCCTTTTCTCTGTATTTCACAGGAGAC
>NZ_JAAABJ010000159.1 GCF_009904105.1 Elizabethkingia argenteiflava
TAAACTCCTTTTTTGCCAGCTTTTCTTTGTCCCTGCTTACAACATTTATCATATATGAATAAAGCTTATCGGCTTTCTCTATAAATTCTCCTCTATACCCAGCATCAGCAAGGATACATTTAAACTTCATAAGACCTTCATTTAGCATACTCATTAAAAGTAGTCCAGCCTTACTGTCATGAATATTGGCAACACATAGCATTACTGCTATTAGAAAGCCATTCTTGTCTACTACCACATGACGCTTTATACCTTTTATCTTCTTATTACCGTCTACTCCGTGAAGCCCTCTGTTATTACCCCAACGTACACTTTGACTATCCATA
>NZ_JAAABJ010000160.1 GCF_009904105.1 Elizabethkingia argenteiflava
ACTTGTATCAAAATTGTACAATATTAGGAGACAAAGGTGATCTGAGTATTGATTATCAAAGAGACTTATTTACTTACAACCAGATTAATATGGAAGTACCTATGCGAAAAAATCAACATGGATATAATCCTCAGCCTTATATTTTTAGAAAATCCCGAAAGCCCATCGAAACCTTATTTTCGCAATTATGTGATCAGTTTATGATTAGAAGAAACTATGCGAAATCCTTTGATGGCTTTAAGAACAGAATATTAT
>NZ_JAAABJ010000018.1 GCF_009904105.1 Elizabethkingia argenteiflava
TATGGATCTGCTCACGTTTGGCAACAGAACTTTCTGCCAACTCCTTTAATGATTATTGGAATAATAACATCAAACCGTATATTAAAGATCCTGCCGTTTTACATCCCAAGCTATGCAAATCAAATGATGTAGATCTTCCTGCGGAAGAACCACACCATTTGTTCGACTACATAACAACTGACAAGCACGAAGACGGTAAGATTGAAGCATTAGGAGGTTTATTGCCCGAAGCCCAAGGCGAAGATTACGAGGAACTGGACTTTGCCAATAAGATGAAGAAGAAGCGCAAACGCCAAAGGGAGCAGAAATAA
>NZ_JAAABJ010000161.1 GCF_009904105.1 Elizabethkingia argenteiflava
AACTTTTATTGACACGTATTCCAAAGTAGTATTAGCAAAACTATATGACCGTAAAAATGCTCTTATTGCTGATGACATGCTTAATGATCAGGTAGTCCCTTTCTTTGAGCAGCAGGAACTTCGTTTACTCAGAATTTTAACAGACAGAGGAACCGAATACTGTGGAATAAGAGAACAGCATGAATACCAGCTTTATTTAGCCATTGAAGATAGTGATCACACAAAGACCAAGGCTAAAAGTCCCCAGACCAATGGCATTTGTGAACGTTTTCACAGGACGATACAGGACGATACAGGACGAGTTTTATGCCATAGATTTTAGAAAGAAAATTTACAGAAGTATTGAAGAACTGCAATTAGACTTAAACAGTTGGTTGTCCTATTACAACAATGAAAGAACGCATACTGGAAAACATTGTTATGGTAAAACACCGATGCAGACGTTTTTGGATAGTAAAACTATTGCAAAAGAGAAATTATTGGAAACTCTTGCAGTGGAACAAAAAATCCTTACTTCTCGAAGTAAGGATAATATTGAATAACTGATAATTATTTTAGCACTTAACGTCAGATTAAGTCGGGGCTATTACAATTAAATAAAGGCGATTTGTAGACCTACAGGTTTCAGCTTTTATTATTATTCGTTATAGATATGGGTATAAGATTCTCTACCTGCTCTATTTACAGACTGTATATCTTATATTTAGCCTTTTCTAATAACTTTAACTTCTGTAGTATTCTTAAAATATCTTAGAACTTAATAATGGTCTTCATTTTTTCTTGTTCTTCCATTACCAACTCATCATCCACTAAGATTTTCCCCGAATATTCATCAATGATAATTCTCTTTCGCTGTGCTATTTCCAACTGCTTTTGTGGAGGGATCGTAAAGTAGGATCCTTTTGCTGCTCCCCTCTCAATACCTACGACGGCCAAACCATTGGATGAATTGGTTCTAATCCTATTGTAAGAGGATAAAAGTCTTTCATCAATTTTTTCAGCAAACTCCTTAGATTTCTCCAATAAATATTCCTCTTCTTTTTGGGTTTCAGAAACCAAACCCTCCAGTTCATTTTTCTTAAAATTGAGATGATTGGTAAGACCTTCAATTTTAGCATTAACTTCCTCTAAAACCTGGTTTTTATGATCGATTTTTGCATTGAACTCCTTAATCTTCTTTTCAGCTAATTGAATTTCAAGTTCCTGAAATTCAACCTCCTTACTCAGAGCTTCAAATTCTTTGTTGTTTCTAACATTATCCTGCTGAGATTTATATTTTTCGATTAAATTCTGAGCATGACTTGCAGCTTCTTTTTTAGCTTTGATTTGATCGTGAAGATCTTTAATTTCATTGCTAAATTTAGTTGCTCTTTTATTAAGGCCTTCGATTTCGATTTCCAAATCTTCCACTTCAATAGGTAATTCACCTCTTGTATTGCGTATTTCATCAAGACGGGAATCGATGATCTGCAGATCGTACAATGCGCGAAGTTTGTCTTCTACACTAATTTCTTGTGCTTTTTTAGCCATATTTATAAGAAATAATTTACAGGATTGGTTTTAAAATTCGTCTTTAAGACTGCAAATTTAGTAAAATTTTCGGAGAAAAATTCATATAATTGCTCTACAACGAATCGCTCAGATTCAAAATGTCCAATGTCGGCTATTATTATTTTACTTTCTGCCAGAAAGAAATCGTGATATTTGATATCTGCGGAAAGGTATATATCGCAGCAGGCTGCCATAGCAGAGCCAATTCCAGAAGCTCCACTCCCCCCCATAACGCCTACCTTTTTTATCTTTTTATCCAATACTTTGGAATGGCGAATTACTTTTAATTTAAATTTTTCTTTTACCAAAGATAAAAAGGCTTCCGCTTGCATTTCCTCCTTTAATTCTCCATAATGACCTAAGCCCTGATAGAAATTGTCATTCTCAAGATGGTAAAGCTGATAGGCTATCTCTTCATAGGGATGTGCTTTTTTCATGGCTTCCAACACACGCTCCTTCTTATAATCTTCAAAAATAAAAGATAGTTGATACTCTTCCACATAGCTGCGCTCTGAGATACTACCAAGCCAAGGATTCGCTCCTTTAAGGGGGCGAAAACTGCCCTTACCTTTTGTTTTAAAACTACATTGATCGTAGAAACCTATATGTCCAGCTCCTGCCTCAAAAACCGCTTCTTCTAAAGCTTCTGCACGCTCTTGAGGGACATATACACTAAGATATAAAAGTTGATTCCGCTTAGGCATCAAAATTTTAAGATTTTCTAACCCCAACTCCGTAGCGATTCTGTGATTGACGCCCAGAAAATCGTTATCCAATGCCGTATGAATGGCATATATAGCTATTTTATGTTCGATAGCCTTTATTATACTTCTCTCTACATAATTCTTTCCCGTAAGAGATTTTAATCCAGAAAAAATAATAGGATGAAAGCAGATAATAAGATTGCACTTCCGCTCTATAGCTTCTTCCACGATCTCCTCTAAGGCATCGTGGCACAATAGTATTCCTTTCACTTCTCGATCAGGGTTCCCACATAACAATCCTACATTGTCAAAATCCTCAGCTTGTTGTAAAGCCCATTTTTTTTCTGTAATCCAAATAACTTCTTTAATTTTCATTATTAGATTTTTTAATATACCTACCTCCGCATATTTTCTTTATCCACTCTATGAAATTAGGCTACGAAGGTGTTCATTTTTATTAGAGAATGAAGACTCTATGACCAGCATCATCCCATATAGACTTTGCTTTTAGAATAAAAAGGGGCTACCTCCTTGAGATCGCCCCTTTTTATTTGTGTTATTTAGCTTTCACTAATTTCACTTCAAATATCAACCAGGCATTGGGTGGTATTACACCGCCTGCTCCTCGAGATCCATAGGCTAAAGCCGGTGGAATAAGAAAAGTAGCCTCTTCCCCTTCTTTCAACAAAAGAATACCTTCGTCCCAACCAGGTATAACGCGCCCAGTCCCGATAGGAAACTCTATGGGTTCATTTCTGGCAATAGAAGAATCAAAAACCTGTCCTGTGGTCAAAAGACCTGTATAATGAACAGCTACGGTATTCCCAGCTACAGGCTGGATCCCGTCAGTGGTTTTAGTGATTTTATACATTAAACCGCTGGCAGTGGTCATCATTCCCTCTTTTAACTTTTCAAGTTGTTTTTGGGCCTCTTCTTCCTGCTTTTGAAGATAAGCTTTATTGTTTTCAGCAATTTTGGCTTTTCCTTCACTAAAAACTTTCGCGGCATCGTAATCTTTATAGCCCTCTCCTTTAGTAAAGATGCTTATTTTTTGCAATACAACGTCAGTTTTGGGCTTGTCCTGAGGACCTTTTTCTACATTCGCAATCTCATCAATAACGTCCTCACCTTTTATTACTTTTCCAAATACCGTATGCTTCCCATCCAACCATGGTGTAGCTACCTCTGTAATAAAAAACTGAGATCCATTGCTATTAGGACCTGAGTTTGCCATAGAAAGAATTCCTTTTCCAGTATGTTGAAGGTCGTTTTTTTCATCATCGAATTTATAGCCAGGGTCTCCCATTCCTGTTCCCTTAGGATCTCCCCCTTGAAGCATAAAATCTTTAATCACCCGATGAAAAATAGTTCCATTATAAAAAGGCTCACCTTTCTTTTTAGCGCTATTTTCTATTTTCCCCTGAGCTAGCCCTACAAAGTTAGCTACAGTAACTGGGGATTCTTTATCGTTAAATTTAACTAGGATATCTCCTTTTGATGTTTTTAAATTCCCATAGAGTCCCTCCGGCAAATGATCATAAGTTGCTTGATCTAAATTGATTTCTTTAAAATCCAAAGTTTTACAGTTTAATAAGGTTAATAATACTGCACACAAAAATACGATTTTCTTCATAAAAGATAGGTATAGGTAATAAATTGAGTTTTCTAAATTGCTAAAATACATATTCTGAACCTAGCCCAAGTTAAAAGCTAAGTCCTGATATTAGTAATCCCGTATGGGCTTTCATTTCCAGAATAACATTAATTCCATCAAAATTTACCACAAAGTCAGAAGGTTTAAACTCAAAAACCTTCCCTTTAATAAATAGACCTGGATAATATTCTTTATTGAGATTGGTCTCAATATTCTTGATGGCACTGCTTTCCAGTTCTTTGGTAGGAATGGCGTATTCTTTTTCTATCATATTGATAATCTTATATTTGAAGAGGTAGAGTAACGCTTTTTGTAAAAAATTAGAGGTCTTAAGTTCATATTGAGTATTGGTGATCCTTATTTTTTTATCTTTAGCATCATAAATCGGAGTACCTGTAAGCGTGGATATTCCAGATACCGTTCCTTTAGTGGTGGCTTCTATTACTATTTTTTTATTTTTTTCATAGACTTTTATATCTTCTACTACAATTTTATAACTCCCTTCCCTAAAGGTGAAGGCTTTATGGAGAAACTGCTGCTCGGCCAGCTTTGTGGCTTCAGAAAAAGGAATATGGACCGTGGTCTGCATAATGAATACATCATCAATACTCGGTTTAGAAACAAAATTTGGAATAACCTTTACTGGAGTATCGGGCAGAGGAGGGTTTCCTGTAAACGTTTCTGAATATAAGTCGACCCCCAAAGTTACGGCAATTTGGTCGGCATACACTTTTAAGGGGGTTGCCGATAAACTTATAGGACTTATTTTAAGCCAAGTATTATATTCCTCTGCTATAGGAATAGGATTTATAAACTGATTCCAGGCTAATTTTAAATAAGGCTGCATATTCATTTTTTCGAGTACCTGTTGGTCTATAATTTTTGTGAATTTTTGCTGTTGCTGGATGAGAGGACTTTCTACAAAGGAAGTGATCGGTATTTTAACTTTACCATAATCCAATACAGGTTTATCTTTCCATACGAAACCTGCAGCTTGGGTTTGGGTATGTAGGGTCCAATTATTATTTAATCCTAACTTACAAATAAAATTCATGACCACACTAAAGTTGGTGGACTGATAGGTGTAATATCCTAGAGAGCCATAGCCTTTTTCAGCCCATATTTTTAAAGGAATGGAAATTAAAAGCCGGTTCTGCGTTAGGCCACGAACCAAGATATTTCCATCTTTTTCAACCTTGGTCTTAAACTGATCATTGTTATTGTCTACATAGGAATTATCCTCGTAGATGACGCCCTTAATGGTCTGGTTAATCACCCTGTTAATCTCCTGCATAGGAACGACGACAGGAATAGAAATGGAAGATTTTATTTTCGGAAAATCATAACCTATGGCCTCCTGACCAAAACTATAAATAGAAAACAGTAGCATTAAAAAGGAAGTTCTCATCTGTTAAAGATTATAAAAAGTAAATATAAATGAATTATAAATTTTCGAATCGCCTATTTCTCAATAGAGAATTCTCATAAAAAATGCTGATTTCAACAGCATGAAATCAGCATTTTTAGAGTTTATACCTTTATTTTTAGGCATCAATTTTAGCATAAACGGCATTTTTTTCTATAAACTCTCGACGTGGGGGTACCTCATCTCCCATAAGCATTGAAAAAACATTGTCTGCTTCCACGGCATTGTCTATAGTTACCTGTTTAAGAATACGATTCTCCGGATTTAGGGTGGTGTCCCAAAGTTGTTCTGGGTTCATTTCTCCAAGACCCTTATAACGCTGTACTTCTACCCCTTTTCCGTCTTTAGATAATTCCAAAGTAAGTTCTTCACGCTCCTTCTCATTCCATGCGTAAATTTTTTTGCTTCCTCTTTTCAAGAGATATAGAGGAGGTGAAGCTATATATACATATCCATTTTCTATAAGCTCTTTCATATACCTAAAGAAGAAGGTTAAAATCAGTGTGGAAATATGCGAACCATCCACATCGGCATCGGTCATAATGACAATTTTATGGTACCGAAGTTTGGCGAGATTTAAAGCTTTACTATCCTCTTCTGTTCCCACACTTACCCCTAAGGCCGTATAGATATTTTTAATCTCATCATTATCGTAAACTTTATGAATCATAGATTTCTCTACATTCAGAATTTTTCCTCTTAAAGGCAAAATGGCCTGAAACATACGGTCTCTCCCCTGTTTTGCTGTTCCGCCTGCAGAGTCCCCCTCTACCAAAAATATTTCGGATTCAACAGGATCTTTGGAAGAACAGTCCGATAGCTTTCCTGGAAGTCCAGATCCCCCCATCGGAGATTTACGCTGAACCATTTCTCTTGCTTTCTTTGCGGCTTGTCTTGCTTTTGCGGCTAAAACTACTTTTTGTACGATCTGCTTGGCTTCGTTTGGATTTTCTTCCAAAAAGTTGGAAAGCATCTCTCCTACAATCTTGTCTACAGCGCCGGAAACTTCCGAATTTCCCAATTTAGTTTTGGTTTGCCCTTCGAATTGAGGTTCCATCACCTTTACTGAAATTACAGCGGTAAGCCCTTCACGAAAGTCATCTCCGGTTACTTCTACTTTTTCCTTGGCTGGTAATCCGAGTTCATCGGCATATTTTTTTAAGGTCCTGGTTAGTGCTCTTCTAAAGCCTGCTAAATGAGTACCTCCTTCATGCGTGTTAATATTATTGACGTAGGAATGAAGGTTCTCCGTAAATGAAGTGTTATAGCGCATGGCTACCTCGACAGGAATATCGTCGCGTTCGCCCTCCATAAAAATCACGTGCTCCATAATAGATTCGCGATTTCCATCTATAAATTCTACAAATTCCTTTAAACCACCTTCGGAGTGGAAAGTCTCGGTTTTAAAATCTCCATTTTCTTCTGTATAGCGCTCATCGGTTAAGGTAATTTTTATACCTCTATTTAGATAGGCGAGCTCACGAAGTCTAGATGCTAAGGTATCATAATTGTATACGAGCTCTGCAAATATACTACTATCAGGCTGGAAAAATTGTAGTGTTCCTCTTTTATCGCTATGCCCTATTTTTTGTACTTCAGAAATGGCACGTCCCTTTTGATATTTCTGCTGATAAATATTTCCATCCCTGTAGACTGTGGTAACCATGTCTATAGAAAGAGCATTTACACAAGAAACGCCTACCCCGTGTAAACCTCCGGAGACCTTATAGGAATCTTTGTCAAATTTCCCCCCAGCACCAATCTTGGTCATCACCACCTCTAATGCTGATTTTTGTTCTTTCTCGTGGAAATCTACAGGAATCCCCCTCCCGTTGTCGCTTACTTCGATAGCATTTCCTTCTTTTATCGTTACTGTAATCGTGTCACAGTAACCCGCCAAGGCTTCATCTATAGAGTTGTCTACAACTTCGTATACTAAATGGTGTAAACCTCTTACTCCCACATCGCCAATATACATAGAAGGACGAAGGCGCACGTGCTCAATCCCTTCCAACGACTGAATACTACTGGCCGTATATTGCTTATTACTCATCCAAATCAAATTTTACAATAACTACAAATATAGGAATATTTAAGCAATTACAGGGATAGAAAAATATTAAAAATAATATCTCCTCACCAGCAGATTGAGGTTTTATAAGCATGTGAAATTAAAATGAAGAACCGGGCTATTCGGAAAAATAATGCGTAATTTTGACATGTCAAAACGTTAGTTGAATGGATGATTTTATAGCGGCTCGATCTCAAATGGCCATGTCATTGGGGTTTCACATTATTTTTTCATGTATTGGAATGATTATGCCTTTTTTAATGGCATATGCCCACTGGAAATACCTAAGGACCGGAAATGAGATTTACAAAGGGCTTACTAAAGCTTGGAGCAAAGGAGTTGCTATACTCTTTGCTACTGGCGCTGTATCCGGAACCATGCTTTCTTTCGAACTCGGTCTCTTATGGCCTAAATTCATGGAACATGCAGGCCCTATTTTTGGGATGCCTTTTTCTCTAGAAGGAACCGCTTTTTTTATAGAGGCGATTGCTTTAGGATTTTTCTTATATGGTTGGGATCGGTTTAACAAATGGTTCCACTGGTTCTGTGGGGTGTTGGTGGGCATGAGTGGACTGGCTTCTGGGATTTTAGTAGTAGCAGCAAATGCATGGATGAATAGCCCTAGGGGCTTTGATTATATTGATGGGCAATATTTCAATATAGACCCTATCGCGGCTATGCTAAATGAAGCATGGTTTCCACAGGCCTTTCATATGATTATTGCGGCCTTTTGTGCTACGGGCTTCACGGTAGCAGGTATTCACGCTTACCTTATTACCAAAAATAAAAATACCGCATTTCATACCACCGCTTTTAGAATTGCCGTTGGCTTTGCTCTTGTAGGGGCTTTTGCAGCACCTCTTAGCGGTGATATAGCCGCAAGATCAGTTACCAAACGTCAGCCTATAAAATTGGCGGCTATGGAAGCTCATTTTGAGACCGAAAAAGGAGCTTCTTTTATTATTGGAGGAATTCCCGATGTAGACTCTCAAACCGTAAAATATGGGATAAAAGTGCCAAAACTATTAAGTTTTCTTGCAAAAGGTGATTTTAATGCCGAGATAAAAGGCCTTAATCATTTCCCAAAGGATGTTTGGCCCCCTGTGGTTATTACCCATTTCGCCTTTCAAATCATGATATTCTTCGGTATTTTAATGGTACTTATCGGTATTCTCTATCTCTACGCCTATTTCTTCCGGCCAAACTGGTTGTATAAAAATTGGTTGCTCAAAATATTTGCCTTAGCTTCTCCTTTTGGTTATATAGCTTTAGAGGCGGGCTGGACTGTTACTGAAGTCGGCAGGCAGCCTTGGATTATCTATGGTATTATGCGTACGGTGGATGCAGTAACCCCTATGCCAGGTATACAGTATTCTTTTTATTTTTTTAGTGCTATCTTTCTCACCTTATCTGTAATTCTTATATTCCTAATTTGGCGACAAATAAAAATGGTACCTCGACTTTACGATCCAACAGATCCTTTGTTTAATCAGAAAAAATCCTAAAGATGATTTATGTTGTAATTGGTTTTCTTTGGCTTTCTATCTGTCTTTATCTTATTTTGGGCGGTGCCGATTTTGGTGCTGGTATTGTAGAACTGTTTACCCATAAAAATGCTAAGGCTAAAACTAGCAAAATCATGTATGAGTCGATTGCTCCAGTATGGGAGGCGAACCATATGTGGCTCATTATTGCTATTGTGATTATGTTCGTAGGTTTCCCCAAGATTTATTCTTTTATGTCGACTTATCTCCACATTCCTTTAGTGCTGATGTTGGTGGGTATCATCGCCCGGGGAACGGCTTTTACTTTTAGGCACTACGATGCTATTGAAGATAAATGGCAAACTCTATATGCAAATATCTTCTACTATGCGAGTTTATTAACCCCATTTTTTTTAGGTCTTATCGCTGCGGCTACCGTATCCGAATCTATTAATCCGAATGCAAAGGGTTTTTTGGATTTGTATATTTATGGCTGGTTGAACATATTTGGCTTTTCGGTAGGATTATTTACAGTTGCTATTTGTGCTTATTTGGCCTCCATATTTTCATTGAGAGAAACCACTAATAAGTCCGATCTCTACTTAATGATTCGTAAAACTAAGCAAATGATGCTTTTTGTAGTCATCTCAGGTGCAGGTGTGTTTTTGACTGCTCATTTTTCCGATATACCATTGATTTACTGGGTGTTCTCTAAACCTTTGGGCATAATAGCGATCTCTTTGGCTACTCTGGCTCTTATGATTATCTTTTACTGCATAAGGAAAGAAAAATTAATGCCTGTACGAGTGCTTGCGGGTTTACAGGTTGTCATGATATTAGTCGCAGCAACTTATCAGCATAATCCCAATATTATATTATTAGCTGATGGGAATTATATTTCATTAATGGAAAATGCAGCCCCTTTAAAAACACTCAATGCTTTAGGCTGGGCTCTTATTCTGGGCTGTGTTTTTATTTTACCTTTTCTTTTTTATCTTATGTATTCCTTTAGTAAAATGAAAAAATAACGAATTGCTGTATCAGACTATAAGTGGCATATAAAGTGTTACACAGACAAAACTTTTTATAGACGCTCAAAACAGGCTTGCGTAATCGTATAAACAGTCCTTTTAATCATGCTTTTAGAAGTAGCTTAACTGTTGCAAATGGAAAAATAAAAGGCTTTACCGTAGCAATTATAATAATTTTAAAATTAAGTATATAGATTTTATTTATTAAAAAATATTTTTTAATAGAAAAATGCATTGTACTTTTGTACCATTCAACAGGACAATCAATCATTATTAATAAATTAAAAACATAAAAAATTATGGCATTAGTAGGAAAACAATTCCCCAATGTAACAATAGATGCAATCTCGGATATGGGGGACAATCTAAAAATCAACATTTTTGAAGAAGCAGTAAATAAGCAGAGTAAAGTATTATTATTCTGGTATCCTAAGGATTTCACTTTTGTGTGCCCTACGGAACTTCATGCTTTTCAGGAAGCTCTTGAGGAGTTTAAGAAAAGAAATACTTTGGTCATAGGTGCTTCTTGTGATACCAATGAAGTACACTTTGCCTGGTTGAATACCCCTAAAGATAACGGTGGTATAGAAGGCGTGACTTACCCTATTTTAGCGGATACCCACAGACATCTTTCTTCTCTTTTAGGAATTTTAGATCAAGATGTAGATTACAATGATGAAACTGGAGAAGAGGTGTATTCAGGAGGTAATGTTACTTATAGAGCTACTTATTTAATTGATGAAACCGGTAAAGTTTTCCATGAAAGCATTAACGATATGCCACTAGGGAGAAACGTGCAGGAATATCTGAGATTGATAGATGCTTATACACACGTACAAAAACACGGTGAGGTATGCCCGGCTAACTGGGAAGAAGGTAAAGATGCGATGAATGCAGACAGAAAAGGTGTAGCTGAATATCTGAGCAAACACTAATAATTGTAAAAATAAGAATGTGATAATGAGTCAAAAGAAATTAGCTTTTGCTAATTATCACATTTTTTAACCCAAAAAATAAAGCCATGTTTATAGAACTAACCGAAGACAATTTACAGGAAATTGTAGATAATCATGCTAAAGTTATGGTACAATACGGTGCTTCATGGTGCGGTAATTGTAGGATAATGAAGCCGAAATTTAAGAAATTGGCATCTGAAAATGAAGATATTCCTTTTTATTATGTAGATGCAGAAAAATTTCCGGCATCCAGAAAATTAGCAAAAGTAGACAATTTACCCACTTTTGCGGCTTTTCAGCAAGGGGAACTAAAAAATCAGATTCAGACCAATAAAACTGAAGTTTTGAATGACTTATTTAACGAAATTAAAGGCTAAAAGATGAAACTTCCTATTATTAGACAATTTTATCAGAATTGCTCTGCAGAGCAGTTACAGGTTACTCTAGAGGTACTGGAAAAGTTTATTGAATTCCGAGGCATTTCGGATGAAGATGTGGATGTCATTGGAGAGCTTATCACGAATATTTGTGGTGCACAAGAAGTGGGCGACCTTGTGAAGTCGGGCACTTCTGAAAAAGATGCACTGAATGGATTTGCTCAAAAAGTGATGGGCAGTATTGATCGTTAAAATAGCCCCTAGTGGGCTATTTTTAATTCTTTATTTAAGAAATATTATCGCGGGTATCAATAGCTCCGTTTTCACTCGAATTCATTGAACTATGAGTAGGTAAAGTCGAAAAATTTGCGATATTTATAGATTTTGTTATTACAAAAGGATGGAGCATTTCGTGAAAAAAGCATCATACACAAATCCTTAGTCAGAAGGATCAATAATCTATTTTAATAGCTTTACATAAAATATTGGAGGGGGGCTGTTTATTCCAAAGCCTATTAAATTCTTCTTTACTGATAAAATCTGATTCTTGGAAATCAAGATCCAAAGGGTTGATCACATAAAAAGAAATCACCTTGGCGCGGATTTTCTAGTGTTAACAATACAACACGCCGGTATTGGGAAAATGAATATAAAACAGTAGACTCTCTTGCTCCCAATACTTTTTTATAAATAATTCTTGCATATATTATTGGGTTTACAAACTTCATAATTGTCAGACGCAGACCTTGGGCAATATCTACTATAAAAGCAAGGGGCATTCATGCAATATAACAATGCTATTATTAACTGGAACACTTGCTCTAAAAATTCACCTCGCCCCTATTGAAAGTCTTTATTTTTTTATTTTTGATATTGAAGTTGTTTAAACTTATTTACACAAAAAGAGTTCCGAGAAAAATAGCAATTTTGTATTGCACATCAAATAACTAATAATCTGGAACTCATCAGCAAAGATAAAATAGAACAATGGATTTTACCTCATTTAAGCAAAGGAAAAAGAGGCTTTTCGACGAGATATGATCTGGTAAAAATAATTC
>NZ_JAAABJ010000162.1 GCF_009904105.1 Elizabethkingia argenteiflava
AATAGGTTTACTATCCAAAAACGTCTGCATCGGTGATTTACCATAACAATGTTTTCAAGAATGCGTTCTTTCATTGTTTTAATAGGACAACCAACTTGTTTAAGTCTAATTGCAGTTCTTCAATACTTCTGTAAATTTTCTTTCTAAAAGCTCTGGCATAAAACTCTTCATGTATAGTCCTGTGAAAACGTTCACAAAAGCCATTCGTCTGAGGACTTTTAGCCTTGGACTTTGTGTGATCACTATCTACAAGGGCTAAATAAAGCTAATATTAATGCTGTTCTCTAATTCCACAGTATTCCGGTGCTCTGACTGTTAAAATTCTGATTAAACGAAGTTCCTGCTGCTCAAAGAAAGGGACTACCTGATCATTAAGCATGTCATCAGCAATAAGAGCATTTTTACGGTCATATAGTTTTG
>NZ_JAAABJ010000163.1 GCF_009904105.1 Elizabethkingia argenteiflava
ATCGGCAGGATTTTAGACGTTAGCAATGTCACTGTTTTGAATTGGATTCGTAGTTTTGGTAAAGAAGTACAATCGTTACAGTGTGAATCTAAGGAAATAAAAGTGGTAGCGTTAGATGAAATGCACAGTTATATAGGGCGTAAAAAAAACACGGTTGGATCTGGATTGCTGTTGATAGATTTGGAAAAAGATTCATCAATTTCGTTATTGGTGACAGAAGTCATCAAACTGCAGAAGAGTTTTGGGAAACAATAA
>NZ_JAAABJ010000164.1 GCF_009904105.1 Elizabethkingia argenteiflava
GCCAGAATAACTTTAATGCCACAAAGCATTTCTTTTAACACGCGCATAAGTAAAATAACAGCCTTACTATCATGTATATTAGCCATTGTAACCATGATTGCAATTAAAAAAACATTTTTATCAACGAGCACATGACGTTTTATTCCCTTAATCTTTTTATTGCCATCAAATCCTTTTAATGACCGGATATTGCCCCAGCGAATACTCTGGCTGTCCATAATACCAAGCGATGGCTCTGATTTTTGTCCTAGTTTTACTCGAAATTTGCCTCGTAAATGTTCCAACACTAGTTCGAATTGCCCCATATCTGCTAATAGTACACCAGTTGCCACTTGGGGAAATCTTGGGGAAGCATACGCCATTGACAACCTGTTTTAACAAGGTAAAGAATACTGTTCCAAATAATCCGTAGATTATGTTTTCGTTTTCTATCATCAA
>NZ_JAAABJ010000165.1 GCF_009904105.1 Elizabethkingia argenteiflava
GGCAAAAACCACCAACAGCATTTTTCTTTGTGATAACCAGTGACAAATTTTGGCAATGGGAAGTCCAAAAAGAGGCCATCATCACGATTTATACCAAATAGAAGCTAGTTTGAAAGAAATTCTGTCACTTCTAAGCGAAGTAGAAATAGATCATAAAGTATTGTTTCTGAATGCTGATGCAGGATTTGACAGTGAGAATTTAAGACAAATGTTAGAAAAAGAAAAAATAATCTCCAATATTAAAACCAATCTCAGGAATAATAAAACTGCCAAGAATTATTATTATTTTGATGAAGAATTATATAAACGAAGGTTCAATATAGAGAAAGCAAATGCTTGGCTGGATAGTTTCAAAGCATTATTTATACGA
>NZ_JAAABJ010000166.1 GCF_009904105.1 Elizabethkingia argenteiflava
GTCTTCAACTTTTGAGGTCTTTGCATCATTTTTACAGGAGGCCAATAATATTCCTACAAAAAAAAGCACCATTGTTTTTCTGCTAAATTTCATCATAAGTCAATTTAAAATTAGATAATACAGACCGAGTCTAAAGCTTCAAAGGAGAGTTAATATTCTATTAATGAAGACTCAACGAACTGCAATTACTCAAATCTACAAAAAATAAATAAAACCAATATTTTATTTAGGGCGTTTATCTATTCACTTCTAAATCTAAGTGAAATACGTATTATATTTAAGGGGGAATTAAGGGGGAAGGTATTGTTAATGAAATCACATCAATAGAATAAAATAGCATGGACACTTTACCTAAAAATATAAATGAGTGTAGGTTCATTCACTCCAGTATGATTTATCTTCTAATTTTTCAGTTTTTCATACCATTGCTTAGTCTCTTTATAACCAAAAGGGTTCTGGCTGTAATTGCCGGTGATCACCTGTCTGGTGGCTAGGAGTGAGGGCTTAGCGGATAGCTTGTTTTTTTTTATTGAATGAAAACTTTGGAATCCAGCGGATGCATTGTAATCTGAGCCCTAATTTTTTAACTTACACACCTCGCGGGCTAGAGTCGTTATTTATTTATTTGTTTCATCAAAAATACTTTCGCTTAGTTTTTGTAAGTCAATCATATTTATAATACAGTATATTATACTATAAAAAAAGTAGGTGTAATCCTCCCTTGTTTAGTAACACTCAAAAGTAGAATTTTTTGTTAATATTTCTGTTGTTGTAGTCGTTCGTTTTAAAGAAACATTAAAATAATCCTTCTGCGACATTTCCTACAAAACTAGCGACACCTTCTACATTTTTTTAGGAACTGGAATATTTCCATCTTTATCTAGTTGAAGGTAATTTGTGGTGTTGTGATTGATTATAATCTTTGCTTTTGAACTCTGACGTGAAGAAATGTCCCCCTCGCGCATTTAGCCATAACCTTTCCTCATGTGTGAAATCTACGAGCTCTAAACCTGTAAATCTACCATATATTTCCCAAACCTCTTTTAAGTGACTGATTAATTATGTCATTGCTTAAATGTGCACGTGTATTCGCTTTGTTAGGATTTATCAAATCGCCCCTTCTAATGAATCTACAAGCCTCTCATACGTGGTATACTACAAGTCCTAGAATCCAGCTTTCTAAATCATCTTTAAATAATACTTTTTTAACCTGTTGTGCATTTAGAGAATATACTGGAAAAAGATTGTTCATTTGATTGAAAAACCGTATATTTAATTGGATATCAATTGATTAAATACATGAACAATCTTATTCAAAATTAAGAAATTATTTTAAGAGAATTGACAAAAATCTGCAGTCATATCAAAACTACTAAGAAAATAAGAGTTCCAAAACTCTCTGATTTGGAACTTGTTGCACTCAATATCACTGCGGAATATAGGTCTATAA
>NZ_JAAABJ010000167.1 GCF_009904105.1 Elizabethkingia argenteiflava
GCAATTCGAACTAGTGTTGGAACATTTACGAGGCAAATTTCGAGTAAAACTAGGACAAAAATCAGAGCCATCGCTTGGTATTATGGACAGCCAGAATATTCGCTGGGGCAATAACCGGTCATTAAAAAGATTTGATGGCAATAAAAAGATTAAGGGCATAAAACGTCATGTGGTCGTTGATAAAAATGTTTTTTTAATTGCAATCATGGTTACAATGGCTAATATACATGATAGTAAGGCTGTTATTTTACTTATGCGCGTGTTAAAAGAAATGCTTTGTGGCATTAAAGTTATTCTGGC
>NZ_JAAABJ010000168.1 GCF_009904105.1 Elizabethkingia argenteiflava
GTAGTTGTGTATCCTTTTCTTAGCGCCCATTTGTAAAAAGTGCGCAATGTTGATATTTTTCGATTGACGGTCACTACAGAATTATTATCTGACATCAAGGATACAATCCAACTCCTGATATGCAGGTGTAAAATATTTTTCAATAAATCAGTTTCATAATCCTGCTTACAAAATATGATAAACCCATTCAAATCATTCTCATAAGATAAAAAAGTATGACTGCTATATCTTTTCTCTACTTTCAGGTAATTTAGAAATAATGGCAAAAGGGCTGTAATAGTCAATATATAATAATTAATGACACAAATTAAACATTTTAATAATATGTATCCAAATATTTTTAGTTATATTTTTTAAAAAAAATCTATCTTTACATATAAATTAAATTTGTATGCTATCAACCTCCATAAAACAGTTTAAGTACTATAAACAA
>NZ_JAAABJ010000019.1 GCF_009904105.1 Elizabethkingia argenteiflava
CGGTATGATGACGGACGGGACGGCTTTGTCTTTTCTGCCTGTGCCTTGCGCTTTGCGGTCTCCGCTTCTATATCTTTGACCGTTTTCTCTATCTCCTTGTGTTTATCTTCGTACGCATCCTTGAACTCCTTGTCGAACAAATCAGACTGGTCAGCCTTCTGCTTGTTCTTACGGGAGAGACGGTCGGGTTTTGCTCCGTAGAGCTGACGTTCGAGATAAGCAATTCTTGCTTTTAAATCCTTGATTTCGGCCACGAGATCGGAGTAGGAAGGTGCTTGAATCATGATGTAAAATTACTAATTTCCAACAATATAAGCAA
>NZ_JAAABJ010000169.1 GCF_009904105.1 Elizabethkingia argenteiflava
GAAAAGCACCTTTAGTTTTGGTGATTTTGCGTATCTGGCGATGTACCCCTTGAATTGGATTGGTAGTATATATGATTTTTCGTACTACCTCATCGTACTCGAAGAATGATGAGAGATTTAACCAATTGTCCAGCCAGGATTTGCAGGTCAGGGGATATTTTTTTGCCCACTTTTCTTCAAAGGCAAGCAGCCTTTGATATCCCTGCTCTTCATTATTAGCTTTTTAGATTGGCTTCA
>NZ_JAAABJ010000170.1 GCF_009904105.1 Elizabethkingia argenteiflava
ATCTAAATTTGTTCGTTGTTTTTTTAATTTAAAAATTAAATTGTATCAGAAATTGATTTAGAAATCTTACCAATCGCCATCTTCACTTAAATCAGGTTGTCTATCCCACTGCTGATCTACTGTTGGTATGGGTCTTCCTGGATCAATAATAGCTGATCCCGTGGCAATTTTCTCCTCCATTTCTATCAAGGTAAAGTCTACTTCAGGACGAGTATAGATCTTCCTTTGATTGTAAAAAAGTTTCTCATTTTTTAATTTTTTTTTCATCTTTTAATAATTTTTCCGTTAAATATCTTTTATGTTTTGAAAATAAATTTAATCCGTAAATTTTATATTTTTTTTAATTTTGAAATAAATTTCTCTTTCTTACTTTGTGTTTTTTACTATTTCAAATGAATAATATCTATTCCAATTTTTCACTTAAATACCTTATTTAAAGAAGGCTTAGTGCACATAGCAAAAAGTAATCCAAAAAAA
>NZ_JAAABJ010000171.1 GCF_009904105.1 Elizabethkingia argenteiflava
AGACAACCACATCTACTCAACAAATTGCTCGCGCGAACGCAACCTTTTGATAAAGAACACCTTTTCTTATTCTCAAAAATAAGGATTTTTCTTTTCAATTGAAAAAAATAAACTTCTGTTTCCAAAAATTTGTTTTTAAAAACTGTCGTTGTCGCTGTTGCCCAAAAATGTTAAAATGTGGGTAAAATAGCGGTAGCAAAAGCTTCGGCTTTATCCACATTTTAACATTTTCGTGTTTTGATAACTAAAATTCCAATCGAAGCTACTCAGAGCGTTGGCGCATTTTTCCTTATTTCGGGTGGTTGAAGCTTTAGCAAAAAGGTGTTTTTCGATGCTGGATTTGAGATGGGAAGATTCGGGGCTGCGGCTGTGGAGGGCTGTGCCCGGAACATAGGAAAGCATTTTACATAATCTCAAATTATAGGCACCGATAGCCTTTGCCAGGAGCGAAGTTTACGCAGTGGAGGGCAACGTTTAGCCGCTGGCCGTGCGTATAATTTTGATTATGTAATTTGCTGTGGCCATTTAGTTTAGGGAAGGTTAGGCAAGCGTTGGAGGAAAATGTCTTTTTTGTGGCTGGGGGTGGGATCATTTAACCCAAAATGCAGACGGTGGGATTTTATTTTAATGGATGGTACAGATTTACGGCATTCTGCAGGATTTCTAAATCGGTTTGTTTGTACTGCTGTGTGGTAGATGCTCTTTTGTGACCTGCAAAGACTTGGACGATTCTGGTGTCGTTTTCTTTTTTTAAAAGGTTGGCAATAACGCTCTGGCGGATTTTCATCGGCTTTATCTGCTCGTTTCCTTTCCGGGTTTCGTTGATCATTTTGCTGATCCCGTGGGGATTTATCTTTTCTCCGTACTGCCCTAAAATAAAGGATTCTTCATTTGGATTCCTCTGGTTGTATTTCAAGAGTTTCGCTCTGTCCTTTTTCAGATAATGATAAAATAAAAGGATCTGTTTAGCTTGCAAAGGTAATGTCCGGCTTTGTGGACTTTTAGCGGTTAATTCCTCTCTTCCTTTGATGTAGATTTCTCCACGGTCTAAATTGATGTCCCCGGTTTGAAGCGCTGATACTTCATTCACGGTTAAAGCCTGATAGATCAGCAGGCTGATCATAATCTTATTACGGTTCTGCAAGTAGCTTTTCTTTCTGATGTGGTAAGTTTCAAAGTAGTTTTCTAAGGTTTCTTCACTGTAAAGGTTATCAACCTGTATTTGTTTGCTTACTTTGTCTTTTAAAAATAGTTCGCTACAAGGATGATCTTTCCTTTTCCCGATTTCCAGTAAGTAATTGAAGTAGATTTTTACAGCGTATAAACAGTGTCTTAGGGTTTTGGGATGTAAATCGTGGTTTTTTCTTAAGTGTTCAATGTATTGTAAAACGTCTTTGTAATTGGCTTTCTCTGATCTGTTTCCGCAATAATCTGTAAATCTTCTGATGTTGTACAGGTTGCTGTTTAAAGTGCTTTTGCTGTATTTCTTTTCTAAATAACTACGAAGTGTTATCATATAAATCATTGATCTGTTGTTGTGATACGTGGGTGTATATCTCGGTGGATTCTATAAAACTATGTCCTAAAAACATCTGTACATGTTCGAGCTTCATGCCGTTTTCTAATAAATGGGTAGCAATGCTGTGTCTTAATGTATGGATACCAACCCTGTTAAGTTCCTGAGAGGTAAATTGTTTTCCAAATTCTGTTTTTAAAATCAATGTTTTCAGCACCTTATTAAAGGTCCATTCCTTCATTCTTTGGCCTTTGCTGTTCAGGAACACAGCTTTTTCATTTGCCTCAGATGAAAAAATAAATTCTTCCAGTTCTCCTTTTATAGTATCGTTTATCGGAACCAACCGCCTTTTGCTGTTCTTGCCTTTCTGGACAATAACCAGATTTTCCGACAGCCTGATATCTTCTTTGTTCATGTCGCAGATCTCCTGTACTCTGAGTCCGCAGCCATAACCGATATTTAGTATTGTTTTTTCCTGTAAATCTGCTGCTTTATAGAGTTCTTGTATTTCTTCCTGGCTAAAGATAAACCGCTGCGGTTTTTCGGTAGGATTTGTAAATTTTAAATGGGATGCAGGACTTTTTTTCAGTGCTCCGATTTCTAACAGATATCCTAAATATTGTTGCAGGTTACGCATATTATCGTAAACGGTTTTTTGCTTTATCGGCTTTCCGGTTCTTGTACTGATTTTATTCTGCAAATAGTAATGATAATCGGCAATTTCTTTTGGGGTAACTTCTTTTATTTCAAAGACTTTATGCTGTTCCAGAAAACTCAAAAATTCCTTCAGATATAAATATCTTGCTTGTGTGGTTTCAGGCTTCAGACCTAAAATGTCTAAATGTCTTTTGTAATTTATCGCCTGTTCTCCGTA
Organism: Elizabethkingia argenteiflava; assembly: GCF_009904105.1. Classification (GTDB taxonomy): domain Bacteria; phylum Bacteroidota; class Bacteroidia; order Flavobacteriales; family Weeksellaceae; genus Elizabethkingia; species Elizabethkingia argenteiflava. The sequence continues at coordinate 2,391 of NZ_JAAABJ010000171.1, forward strand.
GTTTTCAGAATAAAGTTGGTGTTTACTTGGTCGTCCCATCTTTTCAAGTATGACTGTTTTGCTTTTGTAATATTTTAAATTTTGGGTCGCAAGAGGTATTGTAATTGTTAAATGATTGATGATAAACAACTTATATAATCGTAGATATATACTTTAGCGAACCGGTAGCGGTTCTCTAGCGAACCAATGGTGGTTCATACTTTGTTTTTCAGTTCTTGGATTTGGTTTTGCAAAAAGTCCTTTATTTCGGTTCTTAGCTTCTGATGATTATCCCAAAAACTAATTTTATATTTAATCCCTTTGTTAGCGTAGCCTCCTGAATATTTGATATATTCTAACTCTAAAAGTGAGTTAATAAATCTTTGCAGCTGTGTTTTGCTCATGTTAAATTCCTGTCGGATTTCTCTTTGTAGGAACTCTTGGCTTTCGTTCTTTACATACTTTTTCAGCCTTTCAAAAAACTGCCGGAGGCTGCCGTCTAATTCATCTACCTTTAAAACTATGCTTTCAAATAGTATTTCCGTAGCCTGCTCTATGTCTTCAATGGTGGTCAGTAATTGGTTGTCTTTTGTCAGTTTTCTTTGGTATTGATTTAAGAATGTTACCTGTTTTATTACCGCTTGGTACATTTCGTTCAATCGCCTTATTTTATGAACCTTTTCGGGAAGATGCAGCTTGGTGGCATACGGATTTATAACCTCGTAAAATTTTAGATTTCTAACCAATTTTTGGATGAAGCTGATTGCCTTTTGTTGCTCGTCTGAACTTACTTCTCCGGCATTCCTGCGGTTTTGATACTGGATAATTCTCTGTGTCTGTTCCTTGCTTTCATCAACGGCAATCAGGAAGGATCTGCTCATATTGTCTTCGTAGGTTTCGCCTTTTGTAGTCGCAGACAAGCTGCTGAACTGTCCTTTTACAATTTTATGACTGGATTTATTGTTTCCCTTCTTATCCTTTATCGTTACGCTGCTTCTCAATACTTGGTTGCTGATAAACTCCCGAAGTGCATACAAAGCATCTTCTTTTAGTCCGTCTAAATCTTCAATGATTATTATCTTTTGGAACAGGTCAAATTCTCCCCAATTATATAAACTAGATTCTGTAATTCTCGTAAACCGTAACACATCTTCCTGTGGCATTAAATCCGCAATTCTTGAGATAATATGGGTTTTCCCGCTTCCGCTTGAACCTTGTACGATTCCGTGCAATGGACTTTTATTTAAGTAACTGATCGTAATTAAAAACAACAATAATCTGCTATTTTCCTCGCCGATGATTCCAGCCTGTTCTATCAACTGGTTCAGGTTCTGAAGTAGACTTTTATCACTTAAAAAATCCGTTACCGTTTTCGGCTCTGCTCTTGGTTCTCTCGCTGATTGTACAGATTCCGCAGATTTTTTATTTAATTGCGTGTCGAGGCTCTCGACTTCAGTTGAAAGAAAAATATCTTTCTTACTTTCCAATAATTCCAAAAATATACTTTCATTGTGCAGCTGCAATGTTTCATTGACATCGTTATTAGGCACTTCGACTACGCTCAGTGTGACACCGGGTATTTCTTCCTGAAGAAGTTTTGAGTATTTCTCAACCGCCTGTTTGCCCGCTTCATCACTATCAAACATAAATACAATTTCTTCCAACTGCTTTAGTTCTTTGATAGCGTTTAAAATTTCCTCGTTCAATCCATTCGTTCCGAAGCAACTGATTAAACTAAAGTTTTCCTTTATTTTCGGGATTTGCAAAAGCGTGGCACAATCGATAATCGCTTCTGTTAATATCAGTTTTTTTGTGTTAGGATTGGGATAGTTTGGGTAAATTCCGGAACGATCCTTTAAATAAAAATGTTTCGCTTTATCATCATTCAATGTTGAACGGAAGTATAACCCCGTTACTTCATTTTCTTTATTTTTGAGCGCAAAACATATAGACCATTTCCCAAAAACACCGTAAGCCTTTTCCCCGGTTCTGCCTACAATTCCTTTATCTAATAATAAACCGTATTCTAATGCCTGAGCAATAACATTCTCATCTTTCCTCGCCCCGTGGTGGAACTGTCCGGAGTTGTAACCGACTTCCAATTTCGTAAAATCCAATCCCCGTTTTTGTAGATAATCTTTTGCAGGCTTGCTGTTATTAATGGCATTTCTAAAGTACTGAAACATATTTCCTAAAAACTGTTCTTTGCTTAAATCCTTCTGATACCGGTCTTTTTTGTTGGGTTCTTGGTATCCTAAAATTTCCTGTGCTTTCTTGATAGCTTGGTGTTTGGTAAAGTTTTCTTTGTACAGAATAAAATCGATCACATCAATGCTTTTGCCATGGGTTTTACAATTGGAAGAAAAGCAATAGCACGTCTGGGTTTTGTAGTACAGCTGCATGCTCGGAGTTTTGTCATCATGGAACGGGCAGTTAATCCTGTTGTGCTTGTCTGCTTTTAAACCGTAGTAGTGTAGAACAGTGGCTAAAGTGAGTTGTTGTTTTAATTGTTCAATAGTCATGCTCCTAATTTTTTTAAGGCTTGTTTTACTTCCTGTAAAGCGGTTTTATAATCGTGGGCAGCTTGGGCTTCGTCTCCTAAAGGCTCTATGATCAGAAGCTTTTCACGAACCGTAAGGCGCAACATATCGCCTGCATTAAAGCCTAAGCGCGCTAACCACACCCCACTTAGCGTAAGCCACGGGACTACCTTACCATTGCCCGAACCTGAACGGTAACGGCTTTGGAGTTTTACTCGTCTGTTGGTGATTTCTGACATAATGAAAAATATTTTTTGATAAACATGTGATACAAAAGTAACGGATGTTTTTCATTTAAGCAAATAATATTTATTTCTTTTGATAAATTTCTTTTCCTATTTTTGTATCATTAGCCTACAAAAGGGTAACTTTAGATAAACATGGTTAGCATTGGAGAACGTATAGCACAACTTCGCAAGGCCAAAGATTGGTCACAGGATCAACTCGCCAAAGAGGTGGAGTCTTCTAGAGTAATGATCGGTAAATATGAACGGGGAGATAATCTTCCTTCTATAGAAGTAATGGTAAAAATAGCCAAGGCTTTTGGCGTTAGTGTAGACTTCATTTTGGGAGAAGGACTAAATGCTGCTTATGATAAAGAGATGGTCAAACGTCTCGATGAAGTGGAAAGCCTCCCCGATGATGAAAAAAAACGCATATTCGATTATATGGATCTCATTATCAGAGATTATAAAACTAAGAAAAATTATAAGTGATTATAATACAAAAACCACCGCCGAAGCGGTGGTTTTTTCTCTACCGGCACGAACTACAAGCTCGCCAGCTACGGGAAGTTTAAAGATTTCTTTAATAAAAATGTAGCTGCGCTATAAAACACAAAACCCTCGCTTTTGCGAGGGTTTTTGTTATTTTAAAAGCTTCACTAAGTCTTTTCTCAATAATTCAACATCCGTATCAAGTTTTTTCTTTTTTACAACTTCTTCAAGTGAATCCATTTTTTGTAAAATAGATTCTTTTAAAAATTCAATACGAGATTCTTCAGATTTACTGAAAAAATTATTATCATTTACAATTATCGGGATACCTATTGATTTCTCTTTTTTGCGGTAATTTTCTATTTCAGGTAAATTATCAATTTCAAAGAAAATAGGATTAACATAAAATTGAAACAAGGCTAATTTCAAGTCCTTTCCATAGTTTTCATTGTTTAATTTCTTCAATGTGTCACAAATTCCACTATCTCCCCAAATATAACTCCTAAATAATCTTCCTTGCTCTATTGCTAAATCCTTCTGTTCTTGAGTATCTGTATAATTGCCTCCCGTAACAGAAACATAACACCCAAAAATATTATTATCGTTGCTCATTAATGATTGTTTTTATTTAATGGTCCTTTTTGTATTTGATTTTGTGCTGCTTCCCAATTATAAGCTTCTCTTCTATTAGGAAACGGTTGTTTTTCCATATATTTATCACTCATAAAAGATTTTGTATAACGGGATTCTGCTTTAGCTTGTGATGTTATTCCATTTTTTAAGAAAGTTCCGTCTTGGTTATAGAGTTTATATCCCCAAGTTGGTCTTTGACTTGAAAGGGAGTTACCGTGAACTGCACCAGAAAACGCTCCTTTTTCAGCAGACAAAACTTTAAGCGCATCATCACTTTGTCCTTTTGCTACAAGCAGTGGAAGAGCCGCATATTTTAAATTACTATCAGATGAAGAAAGAGCCATTCCTGCAATTTCAAAAATCCCTGTAACATCTCCTGCTCCTCCTATATACTGAATAGGACCATCAGAAAAGCCCATTTTATCCGCAAATGTAGGTCTATGTTGAACTCCGTTTATTGCTGTTCCTCCGCCAGTAACAAAATCATTCTCCATTGAAATGTAAGAACCGGAAGAAACTTCTTCAACCCAACCAGTTGAACGTAGTTCATATTGATACCCACCAAAACCGAGAGTAGATTCTCTTGAGATTGTAGCAGAAGAATAAACACCTTCTACATTGCTGTAGCCAGCTGCTGTTGCTTGTGAAGCGGTCTTTATACTTGCGTCATAAGTCCAAGTGTTTTTCCCATTGACTGTTTGTCTTATCCAATCAAACGGTTCACGTCCATCTGGGTCTACGAAATTTACAGGATTATTGAAGCTATAACTGTACGGCGACCAGCTTGGCATTTTCTCCGCTAGAGGATCCACA
>NZ_JAAABJ010000172.1 GCF_009904105.1 Elizabethkingia argenteiflava
ATATTGCCATTGGTTTTCAGTTAGATCAGTTTGGTATTTAATCCATTTTTTTCCAAATATCCAACTTCTGAAAACCTTCCTAACAAAATTTTATACACAAATTTAAACAGCCTCTAAGGACAGTAGTATTTTTTAAGATAGTATTTCTCCTTATTGTTTTTGAAAGTAATTGTGTATTTAGAGCCTGTTTAAATTTTGTTCAATAAATGTTTTATAGAGGCCACTTTAACCATTTCTTCTGCATATTCGATTAGAAGTTCATAAATTCGGCATAGTCTTCGATCGTTATCAAACCAAGCAAATGTTCTTTCAATAATCAATCTATTATGGATAGGCTGACAATTCTTTTTTTGCTTATCAGGCCTTAAAACAACCTGAATAATGTATCCAAACCCCTTTTTTACCAGATCTACTATTTCCCCACGATAACCACCATCATCCAGAATAACTTTAATGCCACAAAGCATTTCTTTTAACACGCGCATAAGTAAAATAACAGCCTTACTATCATGTATATTAGCCATTGTAACCATGATTGCAATTAAAAAACCATTTTTATCAACGA
>NZ_JAAABJ010000020.1 GCF_009904105.1 Elizabethkingia argenteiflava
AAGGAATTATCTAATGTAAAAACGTCAAAAATGAGACAAACATATGTTGCAGGTAACGAAAAAATCGCTTATCTCCAATTATAAATAGAATAATTAACAGGCATTATATCATCTAAACAATGGACAAATCTAATCTTAATATTATACCTTACAACTGTGGTAATCTTTATGTTGTTCAATCCATTATTTTGACGAACTTTCTCAACCACCTGAATTTCCTTTTTAATGAAATTTCCTGTAATTGTATCTGCTGTTATAAACTGGGTAGGTGAGCTGGTGACTACGTCCCGATTTAATTTG
>NZ_JAAABJ010000173.1 GCF_009904105.1 Elizabethkingia argenteiflava
ATCATCGGCCCCAGAATGTATAATAAGCCCGACAATTAAAATATTTTTAGATACATAAATACAACCTCTACAACATTTATCTGTTATAAAGCTAAGATCTCCATTTACTTTAACATCTGCCGTAAGGTTGACAATATCTCCCATATGGAAATGTTCATATTCCCATTTTCCGTGGTCGTTGCCAGAAGGATTACAGTGTCCACCAGTAGAGGTAGATTCTGCGGCAGAGAAATCCGCTTTATCATGTATATGTACGGCATGTTCCCCTGGTGTTAGCCCTGTGACTGCAATATCCATCATAACGGTATTTGCTTTTTGTTTGAAACTTACCTTACCGCCTGTGGAAGTATCACTTTTCGGTAGAATAACATAATTTACCTCCTTAGAGGCAGCACAG
>NZ_JAAABJ010000174.1 GCF_009904105.1 Elizabethkingia argenteiflava
AAAGCCTGTAAAGTAATGGGCTATTCCCGAGACCGTTTTTATCGATTCTAAGAACTGTATGAGCAAGGAGGTGAATTAGCATTACAGGAAATCTCCAGAAGAAAGCCAGTATTAAAGAATCGTGTAGCTGAAGTTATTTAAAAAGCTGTTGTTGATATAGCCATTGAGAACCCTACTTTGGGGCAGCTTAGAGTAAGTAATGAACTTAAAAAGCAAGGTTTCTTTGTATCACCAGGTGGAGTCAGCAGTATTTGGTTAAGACACGATCTAC
>NZ_JAAABJ010000175.1 GCF_009904105.1 Elizabethkingia argenteiflava
AATCCAAATTATTGTTAATATTGTTTTAGGACTTCTATTAGAGTATAAGGGGCAAGTGATTTTAATTGCTACAACAAATTTAGAATTTAGTTTAGATAAGGCTTTATTTAGAAGTTTTGATGAAATCATAGAGCTACCTAGACCAAATGAAAATGATATCATTGATTTACTTAAATTAACATTTTCAGATCTAAGACTTAGTAAAGAGTTTGATCACAGTTAATGTTCATCTAAGTTGCAAGTATTATCATATGCACTTGTTGTTAAAATAGCTAATGATTCCTAAAAAAATTATATTATAAATTCTAGCATAGAGATTTATGTAAATGTTTTGGACAAAGCACTGGAAGAAAACTTAACGTTTAACAAATAGTTTTAT
>NZ_JAAABJ010000176.1 GCF_009904105.1 Elizabethkingia argenteiflava
AGGCTAATAATGAAGAGCAGGGAAATCAAAGGCTGCTTGCCTTTGAAGAGAAGTGGGCAAAAAAATATCCCCTGACCTGCAAATCCTGGCTGGACAATTGGTTAAATCTCTCATCATTCTTCGAGTAAGATGAGGTAGTACGAAAAAGCATATATACTACCAATCCAATTGAAGGGGTACATCGCCAGATACGCAAAATCACCAAAAATAAAGGTGCTTTTCCTTCAGAACAG
>NZ_JAAABJ010000177.1 GCF_009904105.1 Elizabethkingia argenteiflava
AAGGTAATTTTCTGAATAAATCCCGCTCTGAATCAATACTCATAAATTCTGAAGTTAAGTCTATGGAGATTAACTCAAGATCTGACAAGTGGGGATTGCGGATTTGATTTAAAAAATTCATTTTACTCTCAATTGTTATCAGTATCTCTAATATTTTTTCATAATTTGCGGTAAAGCTGTTCATATTTAATCGTTTGTTAGACTATTAAATTTAGG
>NZ_JAAABJ010000178.1 GCF_009904105.1 Elizabethkingia argenteiflava
CTGTTCTGAAGGAAAAGCACCTTTAGTTTTGGTGATTTTGCGTATCTGGCGATGTACCCCTTGAATTGGATTGGTAGTATATATGCTTTTTCGTACTACCTCATCGTACTCGAAGAATGCAGAGAGATTTAACCAATTGTCCAGCCAGGATTTGCAGGTCAGGGGATATTTTTTTGCCCACTTTTCTTCAAAGGCAAGCAGCCTTTGATATCC
>NZ_JAAABJ010000179.1 GCF_009904105.1 Elizabethkingia argenteiflava
CTGAAGAAACGCGGTGTGGAAGATATTATGATTGCCTGCATAGACGGCCTGAAAGGTTTCCCCGAAGCGGTTGAGGCTGTATTTCCTAAAACCAGGGTACAACTTTGCGTGGTTCATCAAATCCGCTGCTCCATGCGCTATGTTCCTGACAGGGATAAAAAAGCGGTTATGGAGGCTATGAAGCCAATCTACAAGGCTAATAATGAAGAGCAGGGATATCAAAGGCTGCTTGCCTTTGAAGAGAAGTGGGCAAAAAAATATCCCCTGACCTGCAAATCCTGGCTGGACAATTGGTTAAATCTCTC
>NZ_JAAABJ010000021.1 GCF_009904105.1 Elizabethkingia argenteiflava
AATAATGAAGAGCAGGGATATCAAAGGCTGCTTGCCTTTGAAGAGAAGTGGGCAAAAAAATATCCCCTGACCTGCAAATCCTGGCTGGACAATTGGTTAAATCTCTCAGCATTCTTCGAGTACGATGAGGTAGTAAGAAAAATCATATATACTACCAATCCAATTGAAGGGGTACATCGCCAGATACGCAAAATCACCAAAACTAAAGGTGCTTTTCCTTCAGAACAGGCACTGATGAAGCTAATGTATCTGGTAATACAGAA
>NZ_JAAABJ010000180.1 GCF_009904105.1 Elizabethkingia argenteiflava
ACAAGTTGGTTGTCCTATTAAAACAATGAAAGAACGCATACTGGAAAACATTGTTATGGTAAAACACCGATGCAGACGTTTTTGGATAGTAAACCTATTGCAAAAGAGAAATTATTGGAAACTCTTGCAGTGGAACAAAAAATCCTTACTTCTCGAAGTAAGGATAATATTGAATAACTGATAATTATTTTAACACTTAACGTCAGATTAAGTCGGGGCTATTACAATTCAGGCTTTATTAGGAGCACTAGTCTATACTATTTTAGGGCTGTCAACATCAATTTATATAGAAAAAATTACGGATTATGTTTTGATTGATGGCAACCGAAGACTTTTAAACCTACTGTCTGTAGGAATGATTGTTATTTTGCTATTTCAGATTTTTATAGGAGCTATGAAGAGTATTCTTGTTCCGCCAACGGGACAAAAGATGGACAAACACCTTATATTAGGTTACTATAAGCATTTATTAAAACTTCCACAACGTTTTTTTGATACCATGAAAGTGGGATTTATCTAATACCTAGCATGCTTAGGATCCTATGCCATAACGACATCAAAATAAGAGAAAAAGGATTACTGATATACAAAAAAAGGGTCTTCATCAAGAAGACCCTATCAGCGGAGAGAGAGGGATTCGAACCCCCGGACCTGTTACAGTCAACGGTTTTCAAGACCGCCGCAATCGACCACTCTGCCATCTCTCCTTAGCAATTCATTGCTGAATTTTAAGTGGTGCAAATATAGATACTTTTATATTAGGCTCCAAACATTTAGACTACTATTTTTACATAAAGACACTAACACACTGGTGATCAATTGTATTTTTTAATTTTAGCTTTCTATTCTGCTTATCCGCTTATCAATGGGCTTTCAGCTATACAAAAAAAAGCATTTCAAATTGAAATGCTTTTTTTTGTATAGTCAACATATTAAGCCCCTTGTTGGTCTAGACTACTGATATAGCGCTCAGCATCCATAGCTGCCATGCAACCGCTTCCTGCAGCAGTAATCGCTTGTCTGTAAACGTGGTCCTGAACATCCCCCGCAGCAAATACTCCCGGAATACTTGTTTTAGAAGAGCCTTTCTCTGTTAGGATATATCCATTTTCATCCAAATCCAGTTGCTTTCCAAAAATCTCAGTATTGGGCTTATGTCCAATCGCTATAAATATACCATGCACGTCTATAGACGATTTCTCCTGGGTAATGTTATTGATAGTGATGGCTTTTTCAACCAGATTATTCTCTCCTTCTATACCGACAAGCTCATGATTAAATCTAACCTCTATATTCGATGTATTCATCACCCGGTGAATCATAGCTTTAGAAGCTCTAAAATAATCTTTACGCACTAACATCGTTACCTTATTGCAAATTTTAGATAGATAAGTAGCTTCTTCAGCAGCAGTATCTCCCCCTCCGACAACAATAACATCTTTACCTTTATAAAAGAAGCCGTCGCATGTAGCACAAGCAGATACGCCGCCGCCGCTATACTTCTTCTCATCTTCAAGTCCGATATATTTAGCCGTGGCACCAGTAGAGATAATCACTGTTCGCGCTTGTAGTTCACGATTCCCAGTACGCAACTTGTGAATTCCGCCTACTTCTGTGGCAAATTCTACACCGGTAATCATTTCGTAATGAACCTTGGTTTCAAAGCGTTCCGCTTGTTTTTGCAAATCCTCCATCATTTCAGGACCTGTAATCCCAGAGGGATAACCCGGAAAGTTTTCAACTTCGGTGGTCGTTGTAAGCTGGCCCCCTGGCTCAAGCCCTGTAAAAAGTTCGGGTTTCATATCTGCTCTTGCAGCGTAAATAGCGGCTGTAAATCCTGCAGGCCCAGAGCCTACAATTACACAATCTAAAATATTTTCCATAACACTTATAATCGTTCGCATGCAAATTTCGGTAATCTTACTCAAGTTGATCAAATTTTAATATTGAGTTTTATCAATCACTGTTATAGGCGTTGACTGATAGGGTAAGAATAGTAAAACTTCACGCTATTAAACTTTCACTTTTGTTTTACCAACATTTAATATCTTGTAGACCATCTCCACCAATAAGTCTGCATCTGGAACATTGTATGCTCCTAAACCTTTGCTTTTCATATCCATTTCTCTCAAAATAGAAATCACGCGAGTGGTGTGTTTCATAGGGTAAAAGTTAGCAGACTGTTCATAATCTTTTAAAAAATAAGGATTTACCCCCATAGTAGAGGCTATAACAGTTGCAGGTTGGCCTCTAAGAGTATGGTACAATAATATATTGGTAAAATAATTAAATAAATTACCTAGGATGAGTAAAAGAGGATGCCCCTTCATATTTCGTCCCATATAATAAGCAATTCGCATAGCCTGTTCCTCATCTTTGGTACCTAAAGCTTTCTGAAGTTCGAAAACATTATAATCTTTACTAATGCCGATATGAAGCTCCACCAGTTTCCCGTCCAGTGGTTGCCCTTCTTTCATGACTAATTTTAGTTTATTCAGTTCGTTAGAAATTCGGGACAAGTCATTCCCTAAATATTCTGCAAGGAGATGAGAAATATTAGGGGCTGTTTTCATGCCTAACTCGTGGATTTTTCGCTGAATCCAAGTGCTCAATTGGTAATCTTTTACAGGCTCGCTATAATGCAGCCATGATTTTTTTTCCAATTGCTTCACAAATTTTTTTCGGGAATCTACTTTTTTATATTTATGGGCTATCACTAAAATAGAGAAAGCTACAGGTTGGTCTATATATTTTAATAAAGCCTCTGCCTCTTCTTCGGTAAGCCTCATATCTTGTGCTTCTTTCACCATTATCAGTTGCTTCCCCCCCATCATCGGGTACTGACGTGCAAGCGCTAATACCTCAGCATAAGTAGTATCTTTTCCATATACTACGGTTTGATTAAAAGTCTTTTCATCTTCAGTCAGGACATCATTTTCTAGAGACTTTAAGGCAACATCCATAAAATAGGGTTCCTCTCCATGAAAAAAATAAATAGGTTGAAGTATATTATTTTTAATATTTTTGAGGATGTTTTCTAAATCTTTCATAGTCTATGCAACTGCCAAAGCTCAATTTTAGCAAAGAATTCGATTTTCAGTTTAGGCAGGACAAAGATAAGTTTTTTATTTATGATGTACTGCGTAAAAAGTTCCTTTTACTAACCCCCGAAGAATGGGTAAGACAGCATTGGATACAACATTTTACTTGTCTCAAAGGCTATGCTTATTCGGCTTTAATTACTGAAAAAAAAATTGAAATTAATGGTCTTACGAAAAGAATAGACCTATTGGTGACAGAAAAAACAATGCCTAAGATATTGATAGAATGTAAGGCACCTCAGATTAAACTCTCAGAAAAAACCTTTGAACAAATCGCCAGATATAATTCGGTTTTAGATGCCAACGAAATTATTTTGAGCAATGGTCTCCAACATATTCATGCTATATTAACAGGGGATGGATATAAATTCACTAATTTTAATACCTGATATTGAAATTAAAAAATCCTAAATATGATGATTAAAAATATTATATTCGATTTTGGTGGGGTACTCATGGATTGGGATCCTAAATATCTTTATCAAAACGTCTTTAGTACTGAAGACGAAATGAACTACTTTTTAGAAAATATTGCCACCCTGAAATGGAATACTGAACAGGATCGAGGGAGAAGCTTCAAAGAAGCTACGCAAATTCTTCAAAATCAATACCCTGAATTCAGTGAAGAAATAGCGCTCTACTACAGCCAGTGGCCAGTAATGTTAAAAGGTGAAATTGAAAATCATGTTAAAATTGTACAAACACTTTATGGACGCTATCCGCTCTATGGTCTTACCAATTGGTCGGCCGAAACTTTTCCCTATGCCTATGAAAACTATAATTTCTTCAAACTTTTCGATGGCATTGTCGTATCTGGAGAAGAGGGGGTCATTAAACCTGATGAACATATTTACAAGATTTTGTTAGAGCGTTATAATCTCAATGCTTCGGAATGTTTATTTATAGATGATAATTACGAAAATATAAAAGCGGCGCAAATTTTAGATTTCAACACCATACATCTCACACCAAGCGTTCATCTTGAGAAAGAATTACAAAAGCTTCACCTGCTATAATCCATACAACTACAAAATTGATTTTTATAAATCTTAATTACTACTCTCTAAAAAGACCCGTAATTAAATGTCTTACACTTACCTCAATCAGAAAAATACAATAAATTATTAAAAAAATCTACCCCAAAAGATGAAAAGTATACATTTTTTACTTGACTCCAAAGGGGTAGAATTATGAAGGAGACATTTTTCTTTAGGCAGCTGATTACCATCTCACTTCTTCACCCTGTGGTGGCGCTCCCCCCTGATCTATGCTCACAGGCGGAATCTCTTGGTTAATATGATATACATAAGCTGCTATTTTCTCAGCATCTCTACTAGAAATTGTCCCATCCTTTATAAAAGGTCTCATCGTAGGATTATTAGGAGAACCGTTTTCTAACATCCAGAAGACATTTCGAAATACATTTTTTTCCCTAACATTAATCCAATAGTGATCTGTGAGGTTGGGGCCTATTCCTCCTTTGGCAGACTCTGCATGGCAACTTACACAATTGTCTTTAAAAAGTTTCTCACCCTCTTCAATATTATCAGGATCATACTTGGCTGTCTCTATGGTTATTTTAGGCGCCTGTTCCTCATATTTAGTAATAGAAGCTAACATCGCCTTATACTCGGTATTATATTCTACCTCAGGGTGCGCATAGCCGGTAAATACATAGGCCAACATATAGACCACACAGAAAATATTACCAAAGTAAAACAATCCTACCCACCATTTAGGCAACGCATTATCCAGCTCTGTAATTCCATCAAAACCATGATCAATCAACAAATCTTTTTCTTCCTTCGCAGATTGCTTTCTCACTGCAGAGTTGAGGAGCCTCTTTATAAAAGATATATTTTTTTGTTCCAGATAGCTTTTTTGTGCTTCACGACTCAGCTTTTTAAATTTCTCATTTTCCACCAGCTCTTGTAAAGCATTCATAATGAGCAATAATAAGATGGATATCATCACCACCGACCAAAAATATATTGAGGTGAGATAAGAAACATCAGGAGCAAACATTTCAAAAATCAACAGCAACAAAAAAAATAATAATACAATATATACTGAAATAGGAGTTCTTACTTTCATACCAACTTACTTGTAATTAATGAATATCCGCTGTTTGAACATCGGTTGTTTTAATATCGGTACCCAATCTCTGCAGATAAGCGATAAGGGCTATAATTTCTCGATTTTCTAGTGGAATAAATTTATTTCCTTTCAGAGCTTGCTCTTTTTCTACCTGTTCTTTAATATCCGCAGCTTCTGCGTAAATTTTGGTGGTAATGCTTTTGGCCTGGTTATTGGCCCATGCAGTTGCCGAGTCGATCT
>NZ_JAAABJ010000181.1 GCF_009904105.1 Elizabethkingia argenteiflava
AAAATTATTTAAAACTTACTCAGTAAGTTGATTTTGAAATACCAAGGATATTTATCCATAATGATGATATGATGAAAAAATATAAAAATACAAACGTACTTTTGAATCTAAAAAAAACATACTCATGATGAGGGGTGCTTTAGTTTTATAGAAAAAAGTGAGTGAATAAAATTGCAAGATTCTCTATAATATAAATTATAATTCAGGGGTAAAGAAAATAAGATCAAGTGAAATAATAAGCTTTTTAGGCTATAAGTTAATTGATTTTATTGATATGTGTGATTTTATATTTAGA
>NZ_JAAABJ010000182.1 GCF_009904105.1 Elizabethkingia argenteiflava
GAAATAAAAGTGGTAGAGTTAGATGAAATGCACACTTATATAGGGCGTAAAAAAAACACGGTTGGATCTGGATTGCTGTTGATAGATTTGGAAAAAGATTCATCAATTTCGTTATTGGTGACAGAAGCCATCAAACCGTAGAAGAGTTTTGGGAAACAATAAAACAACACAAAATGGAGAAGATCGCAAGTGATCACTGGAAAAGCTACCAAAGCATTGTTCCTAAAGAGAAGCATCTTCAGACAAAATCAGAAACATTCACCGTAGAAGCTTATAATAGTTTGTTTGGGCATTTTTTAGCAAGAATGAGAA
>NZ_JAAABJ010000183.1 GCF_009904105.1 Elizabethkingia argenteiflava
GAAAAATGCTGTTGGTGGTTTTTGCCTTTTTTCTACCCTGATAGCCTAGCTTTTCACCTCCCATTCGGCTTGGGGTGTGGCTGCCGTCCAACTGAACGCTTGACATATCCAATTTTCTTTTATTAAGGAGCGAAAGACCTATCCAAAACTTTCTGAAAGAGCCGTCTTTGCTCCATTTATTGAAATAATAGTAAATGCTTTGCCAGCAGATTTTCTCTCTGCCAAAATATTCTTTCAAACTTAATTCACGCCACTGACAGCCTGTTTTCAGGCGTTTTACAATAAGCTGAA
>NZ_JAAABJ010000184.1 GCF_009904105.1 Elizabethkingia argenteiflava
AAGGTAATTTTCTGAATAAATCCCGCTCTGAATCAATACTCATAAATTCTGAAGTTAAGTCTATGGAGATTAACTCAAGATCTGACAATTGGGGATTGCGGATTTGATTTAAAAAATTCATTTTACTCTCAATTGTTATCAGTATCTCTAATATTTTTTCATAATTTGCGGTAAAGCTGTTCATATTTAATCGTTTGTTAGACTATTAAATTTAGG
>NZ_JAAABJ010000185.1 GCF_009904105.1 Elizabethkingia argenteiflava
GGACAAAGAAAAGCTGGCAAAAAAGGAGTTTAAACCTGTAAGTAAACGATGGGTAATAGAAAGAACCTTTTCATGATTTGATAATGATAGAAGGCTTTGCAGGAATTATCAACTCTTACATGAATCATCCGAAAATATGACCAAATTATCTTCTATAAAATTATTAATCAATTTAATTTAAACAGGATCTAAATAAACCAATAAATTTTAAAATATTATTTATGGGATATCATATTATAAACATAACTGAAGGAAAAATAGAGCAAAACTATGTAGAAAGTTATGATCGATTGTGCTATGTGGATACGATTACTGATGATTAAATTATTTATACGAGA
>NZ_JAAABJ010000186.1 GCF_009904105.1 Elizabethkingia argenteiflava
CATATTTCTAATGGCATGCTATCTACAATGTAATAATCACTGACAGATATTTTTGCAGCTATCTTGTTTCTTAATGAATCCCCATAAGAAAACAACTTGCGCTTTCTGCAATTGTAAACACTACGTTCAATCCTAGAGGATAAATTGAAAGGTAATTTTCTGAATAAATCCCGCTCTGAATCAATACTCATAAATTCTGAAGTTAAGTCTATGGAGATTAACTCAAGATCTGACAA
>NZ_JAAABJ010000187.1 GCF_009904105.1 Elizabethkingia argenteiflava
TCTGTCACTTCTAAGCGAAGTAGAAATAGATCATAAAGAATTGTTTCTGAATGCTGATGCAGGATTTGACAGTGAGAATTTAAGACAAATCTTAGAAAAAGAAGAAATAATCGCCAATATTAAAACCCATCTCAGGAATAATAAAACAGCCAAGAATTATTATTGTTTTGATGAAGAATTATATAAACGAAGGTTCAAAATAGAGAAAGCAAATGCTTGGCTGGATAGTTTCAAAGCATTATTAATACGATTTGAAACTTCTGTAATAACTTGGAATGCTTTGCATTATATTGCTTTTGTTATTTTATTCCTCAGAAAACTAATAGTTTAAACAAGTTCATTATGAATTATACAATTAAAAAGGGAATAGTTATCAATGACTGATAAAAACTCTATTAACCTTGTGTGCATAAGACTCGTTTATACGAGTCCTAAGCTGTTTTTAGCTCTTTGGATGTCTCTCCATACTCAGAAATTATTGGGTTAAATCCTCTATAACAGCAATAGGTGCATTATTTTTTACACTGGAAATACCGATATCCCTTGCATGAGTAGAGGAATACATCTGGCTCGTCCCTAATACTTGGTGATTACCCGCTCTTTGTGTAAAATACGGATCATTTCTAACCGATGTTAAGATTTTAAAATTACCATCGGCTATATTCACCTTACTGCTTTCCACACCTTTTAAGCAATTTTGCTTGGTGGTATAGGTTTCGCTGGTTAAAATAGTTTCGCCATTTCCGGCTTTTAATACCCACCAATATTGTCCATTGGTAGATTTTCTGATAAGATACTTTGCCATAGTTATTTTTTTTAATTATGAATACGCTTATACTTGTCTTAATATAAAGTTATAAAATGTTTTTTATAAATATATTTAACGATATATCATTTAACATAAAAAAATAACCATAATCGAATTATAGAGAATATTTTACTTTTAGCTGGACTCAATCTTAATGAAAACCAAGCCAGAACATTTGCAATAAAAACAAATATTCTATTCAATTAACTTAAAAAAATAAACTCTAGCCTTATCGAATTTTATTTTCAATAATCCGGAAATACGGAACTTTGATCTTGTTGGTAGAGGTGTTTTTATTCGACTATTCTTTACAATGCTTGTTTTATCAAACTCATAATATATTCTAAATTCTTAGTATCCTTAACAAGGATTTCATAATCACCGTTACCCCAATGGCCTATACTGGAAACATCTCTCATGATTTTCTTAGGATCATCTAACTCGCCTGATTTAAGATTGATAAAAATTTTTATTCCATTTTTGTAAATAACTATATCTGTAATATTTTTAGTTTTCTTAAATGCGATATAAAGCTTTCTAAATTCTATCCCCAAATCAGGAACTAAATTGAGAATAGCATTTTTAAACCTTTCATACAATTCTACCACCGTATCACTCTTACCTGCCAAATGGTCCTCTTCAGTATATACTTTTATATCTTTAACAATCTTGCTGATTTGTGAATCAGCACTATCCTTTACCTGTTTAATACTGGGTGCTGATTTGGATTTTTTGATAGGATTAATGGCTACTATACCTTCCTCAAACTGTTTTATTTCCGAAAGCTCAATCGGTAAGTCCTTAAAATTGGAGGATTGCTTTTGAAAATCATTAAAATAGGGAGAAACAAAAATAACCTTAGATTGAGATCAGTTAACCTCTGTACGCTTTAGATTGTCTTTTTGTATTTCGTTATACTCTACAATAAATCTGCTTTATATTCCAACATTAAATTAAGATGTGAAATACCTTGATCAATAATACTGTAATTCTGACTTCGTTTGTATTCAATAATTACAAAAGCCTTACTTTCACTATAAAAGCTAAGGTATCAATGCGGTTATTTTTAATCGTAAATTCGGATGTGATGAATTGAAGCCCCGAAACTGCTGCCAAATTTTGCTCACATATCTTTTGTATATGACTTTCAAGCTTAAAAGGTTTTTCTTTTAGCTGCGTCAGTTAATTTTTATATTGTGTAAATAAATTCATTTTTTTGTTAAATACTTTTATTTAAAAATACCCCCTCCCTTATAAATGAATTCATTTATAAGGGAGGATGCGAGGGTTTATGCGTATTGAGACAGTCGTTTTTCATCTCCACACGAAGTTCCTGCAGTCCTTATTTTTAATTTTTACGCGAAAGGTAATAATAATATTATTTATATCCCAAGTGCCGCTTACCGCATATTGGTTAACCACCACGCTTAAAAACATATTACTATTTTTGATAGTTTGAAAAATC
Organism: Elizabethkingia argenteiflava; assembly: GCF_009904105.1. Classification (GTDB taxonomy): domain Bacteria; phylum Bacteroidota; class Bacteroidia; order Flavobacteriales; family Weeksellaceae; genus Elizabethkingia; species Elizabethkingia argenteiflava. Next base: position 2,274 of record NZ_JAAABJ010000187.1, read on the forward strand.
TTTTAATGCCCACATCAAAAGTACTCTTCATTTATCCTAAAATTTGAGTGAATGTGCCACAAAAGCTATACGTATTTAAAGGATGAATTTTGATCTTTATGTATTCTATAAGTAAATCCATTTGCTTGTTTTCATATGAAATTCAAAAGGAATTTCAGTCTATGATTTATATTTTATGCAGGTGAAATACAAATATTTATATTAAAAAAGGAATACTTATGACACAGCACTCCTCTTCGTTGCTCCGAAAATACTCCTCATTTAAACGCCTTACTGCACATACTTTTTTAGCTTTTTTCTCCAAATAACCCTATTTCCTTTCTGCTCAAAGCCAGGAAGTCCATTCTAATGAAGGTATTCTTCTTTACACAGGCTGTGCGACTATTTTTCAATACCAAAATAACGGGATAGCCCTTCGTTTATTTGTTAATTCTCTCGGGGTAGCAAGAATTTTAGCGCTTCTCTGTCCTCTATAAAATAATGTCATTAATCGCTTATATTTTTTAAGATACGGCTTTATTTACGTTGGGTAGAAAAACTGTTATAACACCTATTAACGGGAGAAAGGCACATAGCTTAAATACATAAGCTATAGAAGTTAGATCAGCCACTTTTCCGAGTACTGCAGCCCCCATCCCTGCGATTCCAAACATAAAACCAAAGAACAACCCCGCAATTGTTCCCGTTTTGCCAGGCATTAAATCGGTGGCAAACACCAGAATTGCCGAAAAAGCAGAAGCTAAGACGAATCCTATAATAATCGCCAATACAACTGTCCAGAAAAAACTTGCATAGGGAAGAAGTAAGGCAAAGGGAGCAGCCCCGAGTATTGAGAACCAAATAACATATTTTCTTCCAAAGCGGTCGCCCAAAGGACCTCCAATTATAGTTCCCAATGCTACAGCAAATAGAAATGCGAAAAGGTAATATTGAGATTCACGAATGGATAATCCAAATTTATCAATTAAAAAAAAAGTATAATAATTGGTCATACTACTCATGTAAATATATTTTGAGAAAACCAAAATCAGCAAAATACCAATGGATAATTTAACCCGCCTCCTGGAGAGTTCAGGCGCTGCTTCTAATACGATATTACTTAAATTATTTTTTCTTAGCTCCAATCTATTTCTATACCACTTGCCTATAAAAAATAAGACAGGCATACCGATCATGGGAATAATACCAAACCAAAGAATTGAAATTTGCCCATAGGAAATGATGACCAAGGCTGCTAAAAGGGGACCCAACGCCGTGCCTGTATTGCCTCCTACTTGAAAAATAGATTGTGCCAAACCTTTTTTGCCTCCTGATGCTAAATAAGCAACTCTTGATGCTTCAGGATGAAATACGGATGAACCAAGCCCTACAAGAGCTACAGCAATAAGAAAGAAATAAAAACTGGAAGCATAGGCTAAAGTGATCAGCCCTATTAGAGTGAAAGACATGGCCAGCATTAAAGAAAAAGGCTTGGGTTTTTTATCTGTATACGCACCAATAAAGGGCTGTAAAATAGAGGCTGTACACTGAAAGGTAAACGTGATAATACCTATCTGGGTAAATGAGAAGTGGTATTTCTCTTTTATAACCGGATAAACAGAGGGAATAATAGATTGCATTAAATCATTAAATAAATGGGAAAAACTAATCATAAATAGGATGACGTAAATCGTTTTTTGTACCTGTGTTTGCTGGCTCATAGCTCTTGTAGATTGCATTATGTTTTTAATAATTGATAAACTATATCTATAAGTTTAGTAGAATGATCTGAGCGATTTATCCCACTTTTTCTGTAATTTACATTTTTAAGCTTATAAAAGCTGAACTTACACCCTATGCACGACTCGCCCTACTAATTGTGTCTTATAAAATTCAAGAAAATAGAGTTTTAATGATTTCAAAAACTAGAATCTCAAGTGTAAATGTTTTTTTTAACTTCTCTTCTCCCTTCGCAATTATGCCCTATATAATATAAAGGGAGGGTATCTTTCACCCAGGCTTCTGCACAATGATAAAAAAAACCAAAGTTTGTGTTGAAAAATAGCACATCTCCAACATCTTCTTTTATCTGGTGAACTACAAAACTACAAAAAATCAACACAGTATAATGCTTCATGAATAAAGCAAATATGCTAAGCTATTTTACAACAAAATAACAATAGTTTTAAAAACCAGTCCTCTTTATACTTTTAATCATATAGTGATGCTGCATTCAATTTTTTGACACCTCTTTGATGGAAGCCTGTATGAAAGAAGATACTGCTTTCATTTTCAACCAAATGTAAGACTTCTTGAGAGGAAAATTTATACATACTTACCACATCCTGAAAAATAAAGCATACCATCTATTATCATCCCATTCATCAGATCATTTTAGTGGTCTTTTTATACTCCGTCGGAAAAAAGTAATATAAAATCTGATTAACTTAATGTAAATCAAGTAAAAGAAACTAAATTTATTTCCCGATACAAAACTTAGAGAAAATATTCCCCAGGATTTCATCATTGGTAAACTCACCCGATATTTCCCCAAGGGCTTCTATAGCATTTCGGAGTTCATAAGCGAGGAGTTCGGTAGTAATTGCGGCATCTACAGCCTCCTTCACACGAACTACGGCCTCCAAAGACTTTTGTAAAGCCTCAAAATGTCGCTGATTGGTGATCACCACATTAGAAGTTTCAGATTTCAGCTGTTCCACATAAGATGAGAGCTCATCTTTAAGCACCTGAATATTACTATTCTCCAAGACAGAGATCTTAATCAGATCAAAAGAATATTGTATGGCCTTGCGGAAAGATTCCTCTATACTATCGAAAACCAAATGCTGCTCCTTATCCGTTTTTGTAAGACAAATAATCAACTTCAAGCCTTCTCTCAAAAGAGATTTCAGCATATTAAAATCCTCTGAAAAATCCTGAGTTCCTATATCCGCCAAATAAACCAATACTTCTGCCTGAGCCACCTTTTCTCTGGCTTTTTGCACACCAATCGCCTCTATTTCATCCACAGTATCACGCAATCCCGCTGTGTCGATCAGTCGAAAGGCATGGCCCTTAATGTGCAGTACTTCCTCAATGGTATCGCGCGTCGTTCCGGCAATATTGCTAACAATAGCCCGTTCCTCTTTCAACAAAGCATTTAAGAGTGTAGACTTTCCGGCGTTGGGTTTGCCCATAATGGCCACTGCTGTACCATTTTTCAGGGCATTTCCATACTGAAAACTGTCAATCAAAGATTTCAGTTTCAGTTCTATTTTATTGAGCAAATGCAAGAGTGCTGTTCTGTCTGCAAACTCCACATCTTCCTCTGAAAAATCCAACTCGAGTTCTATCAGGGAGGTAAAATTCAGCAAATCGCTTCTCAACAAGGAGATCTCTTGGGAAATTCCACCTTTGAGCTGGTTCAAAGCTACCTTCCTGGAGGCCTCATTCTCAGAGGCAATGAGATCTGCAATAGACTCTGCCTGCGAAAGATCTATCCTTCCATGCATAAAGGCCCTTAGGCTAAACTCCCCCGCTTTAGCCATACGCGCACCATTTTTAATCAAAACTTCCAATATTCTTTTGGCAATATGAGGAGATCCGTGAAAGGATATTTCTACGGAATCTTCTGTTGTGAAGGTTTTGGGTGCATGAAAAACCGATACCATCACCTCATCGATCACTTCATCTACATCTTTTATAAAGCCGTAATGTATGGTATGAGACGATACCTTCTCCAGGTCGTCACCTTTAAACACACGGTTTACAATACTAAAAGCTTCATCTCCAGATATTCTGATAATCCCTATAGCTCCCATTCCATTTGCCGTTGCCAAAGCGCAGATCGTATCGTTTTTCATAGGACAAATTTACAGCTTTTAAATCGCTTTCCGTAAGCCAATTCCTGTATCCCCATAAAAAATCCCATCGCCTTAACGCTGATGGGATTTTTATCCTCTAAAACAATCGGGATTACAACGGACTTACCAGTTTCAAAAACCAATCTTTAACGGGTGCTTCAAGATGAGGGGCTAGTTTTTTCTCACAGGTTTTATGATAAGCATTCAACCACTGCAGCTCTTCTGCAGAAAGCATTTCCTTAACTATAATATCCTTTAAAAAAGGACACAGCGTGAGCGTCTCAAATACATAAAAACTATTCCATTGGGTGGTTTCTATCTCTTTTACCACGATCAAATTTTCATGGCGAATACCATACTGTTGCTCTATATAATATCCCGGCTCATTGGATAAGACCATGCCTGGAAGCAATTCCTGTGGGTTGAGGTCTTTTCGAAAATTCTGAGGTCCTTCATGAACATTCATAAAACTACCTACACCATGGCCGGTGCCATGGTTATAATCCTTACCTTCTTGCCATAAAGGTTGTCGGGCAAAAGCATCCAGCTGCACCCCACGTGTTCCTCTCGGAAACTTCAGCATGGAGAGGCGAATCATACCTTGTAACACCAGTGTAGCATCCCTTTTAAAAGCTTCGCTAATCGCCCCCAGAGCCCAGGTACGGGTAATATCGGTAGTACCTTCCAGATATTGACCTCCAGAATCAATCAGAATACTACCCTCTGGAATAACGGATTTACAACTGTCTTTTTTTGCAGAATAATGGATAATAGCTCCATTCTCCTGGTATCCTATAATGCTACTAAAACTTTCACCCACAAAATTTTGGCCCTCGGCACGAAAGCTTCTCAGCTTCTCCCCAATGCTATATTCATTCATAGCTTCTTTTCCCACCCTATGGGTAAGCCAATAAAGGAATTTCACCATTGCAATACCATCTCTTAGCATCACCTTTCGAAAACCCTCCAATTCCGTTTCATTTTTCTGTGCCTTCATTAAATTACCCGGTACGGGAGCTTCTATAAAACGGTTATCCTTTTTAAGACGTTCAAAAATAGCTTGATTGCTATGCGGAGAGATGAGTATATTTTGCTGCTTTATTTCTTTTAGGGATTCAAAAAATCCTTCATATGACAATAGCTTTACACCGGCATCTCCCATTTGTTTTCGAGCCTCCTCATTTAACTTATCTAAATCGGTAAACAGCATCACCTCGGTTTGTGATAAAATAATATAAGCCAAAAAAACAGGATTACACTCCACATCACTCCCCCTAAGGTTAAGTGTCCAAGCCACATCGTCCAAACTGGAAATGATGTGTACATCGGCATTCTGGATTTTCATTTTCTCACGAATATCGGCTATTTTTTCCTCTACCGAACAACCTGCCCTTTCCAAAGGGTGGATATAGATAGGGTTTTTAGGCGGCACACCACGCTGTATCCAGATATTTTCCAGCAAAGGTAAATCCAACAACTTCATGCCATGATCATCCAATTTAGCGGTAAGGGCTATCCATTCACTATGAGAGGTAGCCAATGCGTTCACAGCCACTTTCCCGCCCACAGGAATTTCAGAAATAATCCAGTCTATATAGTGAGGGGTTTCAGGCATTCCTTGTTTAAACAAATCGATACCTGAACCTTCCAACTCTATAGCTGCCTGTGTAAAATATCGACCATCGGTCCACAAACCTGCTTTCTCCAGGGTAATCACTACAAATCCTGCAGATCCGGTAAAACCCGAAAGCCAAGCACGCTCCTTCCATTCATCGGTAAAATATTCACTCATATGGGGATCCGCTGAATAGACAATAAAAGCATCAATCTGATCTCTCTGCATTGATTTCCGTAATGCCGCTATTTTTTCTTTTGAAGTCATGATTATCGTTCTAATTTTAGGGAGTCAAGTTACAAAAATCTATATGGATCGCTAAAGATTTATGATCCGTATCTCTTCTAGAAAGATCTGGAGGATAATCTGGCAATTTATTCTTTCCCCTGGACCATACTGATTAAAGCTCTAAAAAACAAGAGAGCATTCAATCGTAATTAAAACCATAATCGGTTAATTTACATTCGATAAGACAAGAAAGATGATTTTACATTTCACGTCAGAACACCAGAGCTTAAAGAAAAACAAATGGTAACTCGGGTTTTAGCGGCTCAATGTATACAATACTACATTAAAGAAGGCGAAATAACAGATAGAATAGCGTTGGAGACACTTAAGTTTAACTTTCTTATTTTGGCTAATATAAAACGGATATCGGCTACTTTCAAAACAAATAATTGATTGAAATTTGTAGCATACAAAACAATTAAAAATAGATTTATGTTTAATATCAAAGGAAAAGTTGCCCTTATAACTGATACATCAAGCGGTATTAGAGAGACAACAGCGAAAAAATTAACCGAACATAGAGCTAAAGTGGAAATTACTGTCCAACGAACAAAACGCTTGGAATGCATAAAAGCTGATTTTGAACAAACTGACTGTGGGTAACGTACACCTCTAAAGCGAGCACATGATCGCCATTGCATTGAGAAGGTATAAAGAAACGGTTTGTTACCGCCTCTGTACTACCTTTAATGATTCTACAAGGTTCTGGACAAATTTTGAATACATCTTTTAAAAGAACTTGAAGTTAAAGTATTGATTATTGATGAAATAAATCACGTTCTTGCTGGTACTATTTCAAAACAAAGATTATTCTTAAATGTTATAAAATATTTATCCAACGAATTAAATATACCACTAGTTTGCTCAGGAACAAAATTAGCCTTCAATGCAATACAAAACTGATTCACAATTATCCAATCGTTTTGAGCCTAATATACTTGTCAGATGGTAAAATAATACCGAATAAAAAAGACTTTTAGCAAGCTTTGAAAAAGTTCTTACAGTCAAAAAAAGATCAAATCTCATAGAAGATAAATTATCTAAAAAAATTCTTTTAATGAGGAATGGCTTGATAGGAGAGATTTATAAGATATTAGAGCTCTCAACCATATTAGCCATTAATTTACAGAGTGAAAAATAAATCTAGATAGATTAAATGAGATAGATTATATTGCTCCACAAAATAGGAAAAAAGCCTTTTTTAACAATAGTATATATTAAATCTTTTGATAAGGATATTTTTTCCTATTTATATCAAACAAAAATGAATTATTTAGTTCTTGGATTAATAGACCATCTGTTAATTATTAAGTTAAAATTCAAACTTTTTTAAAAAATTTCTTGCCAAAATCAAAAAACTATTTTACAAGAGATATTGATATTTTGGCACCTAATAATTTGATAGAAATAATTTACAAATACAATCCATTGTCTACCTTACAAATTAATGATCTTTTTTTTAAATCTTTCGAGAGGTATGCCTTTGAAAACATTAAAACCAATACAATTACGATAAATGTTCTGCCAGTTGGAATTGTTAACAGGTCGAAATTTAAATATGGTCAGCAAGCTTGTGTAAAATGCTTAAATGAATATAAATATTATCAAAAGCGGAGGTTAACGACTACTATTTTATGTCTAAATTGGAAATTATATGAATTAGTCAACACTTAATCTGTTTTAAAGTTATTTAGTCGCTCCTTAATTTACATATAATCAATTGAATATCAATATAATGAAATTATAAATGTTTGTATTTTATTGCAGGATTTAGTATCTTTAAGAATAAAAATCTTGCAAATATGTTGGGAAAATCGGGGAATCAGAATCAGGAAGAATTATTTCGTCCTTTGTTGAGAGAGTTTATAGATATGAGTCATGAGCTTGTAGCTCTATCAGATAAAATAGATTGGCGTTATTTTGAGAATGAATTTTCAGTTTACTACTCTCACACAGGAAAGCCTTCGATGCCTATTCGTTTTATGGTGGGCTGTTTTCTTCTTAAAAGGCTTTATAACCTTGGAGAGGAAACCCTGGTAGGCGCTTGGAAAATGAATCCCTATATGCAATATTTTTGTGGACTGTCTCATTTTGAACATCGCTTTCCCTGTGATCCCAGTGATTTTGTACATTTTCGTAAGCGTATCGGGGAATAAGGTATAGAAGAGATTTTTTTTTATTCGGTAAAGATTCATGGAGATAAAGTTTTAGGAGGTATGGTTCTCTCCGATACTAAGGTTCAGGAAAACAACATCAGCTATCCCACTGATTCAAAACTTTATAAAAAAGTGATAGATCATTGTAACACTCTGTCAGATAAAGAAGGGATGAAACAGCGCCAAAGCTATAAACGTGTGAGCAAGAATCTGCTGTGCAATACCTATAATTTTACGCATCCTAAGCGAAAAGCAAAAGCCCGTAAAGCCCAGTCCAAATTAAAGACTATTGCAGGAAGACAGGTTCGTGAGTTGGAGCGTAAGTTGACAACAACGGCTCTGATGATGTAATAGCCCCGACTTAATCTGACAGTTAAGTGTTGACTAATTCAGCTTAACTATTATAAAATAGCAAAATCATATATACCCAGAAAAGTTTGGGATACCATATTGGTTTGAAAAGAAATTTATTTATTAATTTTCTTATATATAGTATCACCTATTTTTTTGATCGTTAATTCTTCAGTAAGTCTATATCTATGGTTAACTGGTTGTAAAACTTCTAAAAGCATTTTCTCTTTTAAATATTCAAATATTTTTTTCTTATTTTGATATTCCTTACTGTGTGTACCATCATAAAATAGTGAACTCCGGCTAAACTTTACATTTTTGTGATCAAGTATCTTAATTAGCCTAACTAGAACGATATCATTTTTTTTTCTGTACAGGTCTATTTGATAAGTTTTGTACTATCCCGATATTTGGATATAATCCTGTTTCAATAATGAAAAACTCCCTATTATTCAAATTTGCTATTGCAATTATGAGATATGGTATTTTCGAATTATTAGGCCCATAAAATGAAAACTTATTATCTGTTGAATCATTAATTGTTGCAAAAAAAATATTTACTCCTTTTTCTTTTAAATACTCTAGTATTTTCAAAAAAAGACCAGAAGAATTTTCCTTAATAGAAGTATAATCAATAGCCTGGATGCTATTACCTGTTGTAGTCTGGTTATTTAATATCTCTTGTGCCTCTAATATATTTACAACTGTATTACCTTTTGTATAATTTCTATAATTTTGTATCTTCTTTGTCTTTTTATAAGTTGGAGAATGTAAAAAAATATCATTATCAACAGTTATTTCTTGAACTCCTAAATTAGGGTTTATAGGAATTATAGGTGGGTCTGAAACTAAGTCTAATATCTCTACCCAATCTATTGTTATATTATTAGTATATGTTCCAGAATTCTCTTCATTATTTTCAGCAGAACGAGTATCCACAAGAGCCATTGGTTCAATATCTTGGTCATTAATAAAAAAAGAAAAATCTTTTTTATTAGGTTCTACATTAAATAATCGATAAGAAAAAAACTTGTCTTTAGCTATATTTTGTCCAATGATAGTTGCTTTGATAGGGAATCTGAAAGGAATATTATAAAAAATTTCACCAGCTATCTGTCCTTCTTTATCCTTTTGTTTCTTCAATAGACTAAAAAAATTATTAATTGATTTTCTTAATATATACATCCCCGTTTTACTTTCATCAATATCTGTAAACCAATATTTAACAATAAATTTCGCTTCTTTTTGCCCTATTCCAATTGTATTATCAAAAGTAAATTTATTTTCTGGGAGATTTCTATTTATAAATACGGTGTTAAGCTTCTCAAAATCTGTAATGATATTAATGACTTTAGTTGAATAATAATAGAAGTACTGGCTAATTAAGCTTAAAGGAATAAATGTATTATTGTTAAAAGAATAGTAAGCTTTATTATTAATTTGGCCTTCAAAAGGAGTACCATAAAAAAAATCTTCGCAAGTTCCTACCTTAAAATTTCTATAATTAGATAAGATCACTTCTTTTTTTTCTATGTTTTTATGATTTATATCTAAGTCACAGACAAACTTTCCATTGCAATCATAAATATCTGCCAACTTAAATTTATTTATGACTTGTTCTGCTATCTCGTCTATAACAATATCATTAAAATTCCACTCTGTCGAGTCATAAAAATCATATGAGTTTACTTTTAGAGGCTGTTTAAATTTGTGTAGAAAATTTTGTTAGGAAGGTTTTCAGAAGTTGGATATTTGGAAAAAAAGGAATGAAATACCTAACTGATCTAACTGAAAACCAATGGCAATATATAAAGA
>NZ_JAAABJ010000188.1 GCF_009904105.1 Elizabethkingia argenteiflava
GTCTCCTGTGAAATACAGAGAAAAGGAAAAACAGAAACTTGCTGTTATAAATTAACAGAAAATAAATTGGGTACAATATGAAAAATTGTCTAATTTTAAATCGTACTAAAAAAGGGAAGCCTACATGGTTATTCTGCCGTTATGATGGATATTCTTTTTATGGTGCTTTCTTCTCTTGAAGTGGGTCAATTGGAATATACATCCACATTCAGGACATTGAAGCTATTACGGGGCGTAAATAGAATTTAAAGCAATTGCGGGAAGCAACTGAAAGTATTGGTTCTCGAATGTTTGAAATAGAAACAAAGGAGAGTTTAGAACAAATATGGCTTTTTTCTAGTGTTAAATATTTATTCGGAACTGGTTCTTTTTCAGTTAAACTAAATGATGAAGCTCTGCCCTATTTTTTTGAACTGAAAAACAATTTTACTGCAATGCAGTTGAAATTGGGTTTAAACTGTTCTTCTAAATATGCCAAAAGGTTTTACGGAACTGCCTGTCAATGGCGGAGTTTGGCAAGTAAACGATTTGAAATTGAAGAGTTAAAAAAAATGCTCGGATTAATTGACAAAAAAGGGAATGAACAATTTAAAAGAATAAACGACTTTAAAAAATATGTTTTAGACATTGCAAAAAAGCAAATCAATGAAAATACAGATATTGAAATTGATTTCGAACTTAAAAAGCGTGGACGCTCCTACCATTGGGTTATAATACAAATGAACACCCAAAAATTCAAACAATTAGAAATTAGCTTTCAAAACTCAATAGATGTTCAAAAATTCTCCTGTAAATTGACCGTTTATGGCTTAACTCAAGGCCAAGCTAACCTTCTATGCAAAAAGAAAAAGAAGCCGATTTTGATGCCTTAATTCGAGATTTGGACAATCAGGTAAGAACCGGAAAATTAAAGATGGAAAAATCTTTTGCTTATTTGGTGAGTATTTATCAGAAAAAAGGAATTTCACCAAGTTAAAGAATAATACATATATGTTTATCAAATAATTACACGGTTGTATCTTACTTTAGGCCCGAATGGAAACTTTAGAACACAAGTTGTAAATTCTATGTGCTTCATTTATTTCTAATAATCCACTAATGTAACTCAGCTTTCATAGCACATAGAATTCACAACATATTGGTGGTCGCTTTTGCAGCATTCTCCAAGTAGGGGTCAGCTCACTAATAGAGTCCCTTTTTTGTTGATAATTAATAAAATCACAGTTACTACATCCAAATAGAATTTCAAATTAAGCGCTTTTAAGCGCGAATTAATCATTTTTATATTCTCTTCGGTTGTTTTACCTTATAAAAAGAATTTATCTTGCTTAAATCAGGCTCTATTGAAGCCTGTTCAAGTTTAGATATCTGTTTTTTTTCTGCAACAGAAGTGTATCTCTTTGACTTTTTATATTTATACACTTATCCACATTGTTTTATAATACTTTTTTTCTTTAATAAATATTATATATACTTAATTATATTTATAGCAAGTAAAAAAAGCCTGAAACACATTATTAGAAGCAATTCTTTAAACTATGATTTCTTACATACCCCGAAATGATTATAAAGTTTGTTAGTAAAAAAAACTATAAAGCGTATATTTTTTTTGCTTTCTTTTTGAGTTTCCCACATTATTTTTTTTCTTACACACCCCAAAAGGGAAAATTTCTTTGTTTTTTCCGACTATTAATAAATTTGTCCGTAAGAACATATAAAAAGCAGGTGAGCTGAAAGCGAACGCCATTTAAAACAATTGCTTTTTAAAATCAATAGGTTTATAATATATAACCCGTGGTGCATTTAGGATAAAAAAAAAGGAGCTGCTCATTATTAGATAAATACCTAAATTTAATAGTCTAACAAACGATTAAATATGAACAGTTTTACCGCAAATTATGAAGAAATATTAGAGATACTGATGACAATTGAAAGTAAAATGAATTTTTTAAATCAAATCCGCAATCCCAAATTGTCAGATCTTGAGTTAATCTCCATAGACTTAACTTCAGAATTTATGAGTATTGATTCAGAGCGGGATTTATTCAGAA
>NZ_JAAABJ010000189.1 GCF_009904105.1 Elizabethkingia argenteiflava
CAGATTGAAAACTTAAAAAACAGCAGCGAAATGGATTCCATGATGAATGAACTTGCAGAATACCTGCCATCCGTAAAAGAAGTCCTTATCGATGAACGTGACAGATACCTTGCTTCTCATATATGGGAATCAAAAGGCAGCACTGTCGTAGCCGTAATCGGTGCAGGTCATCTTCCTGGCGTTCAAGCATATTTAGAAAAAATCGCAGGAGGAAAAGCAATTACGGACACCTGTGATATTGAGTCTGCTCCTTCAAGTTCGCCTGTATCAAAAATAATAGCATGGGCAATTCCCGTAATCATAATCGGTTTAATTGCACTCGGATTTTTTACCGGA
>NZ_JAAABJ010000190.1 GCF_009904105.1 Elizabethkingia argenteiflava
CCTAAATTTAATAGTCTAACAAACGATTAAATATGAACAGCTTTACCGCAAATTATGAAAAAATATTAGAGATACTGATAACAATTGAGAGTAAAATGAATTTTTTAAATCAAATCCGCAATCCCAATTGTCAGATCTTGAGTTAATCTCCATAGACTTAACTTCAGAATTTATGAGTATTGATTCAGAGCGGGATTTATTCAGAAAATTACCTTTCAATTTATCCTCTAGGATTGAACGTAGTGTTTA
>NZ_JAAABJ010000191.1 GCF_009904105.1 Elizabethkingia argenteiflava
TCATAAATTCGGCATAGTCTTCGATGGTTATCAAACCAAGCAAATGTTCTTTCAATAATCCATCTTTTATGGATAGGCTGAAAATTCTTTTTTTGCTTATCAGGCCTTAAAACAACCTGAATAATGTGTCCAAACCCCTTTTTTACCAGATCTACTATTTCCCCACGATAACCACCATCAGCCAGAATAACTTTAATGCCACAAAGCATTTCTTTTAACACGCGCATAAGTAAAATAACAGCCTTACTATCATGTATATTAGCCATTGTAACCATGATTGCAATTAAAAAA
>NZ_JAAABJ010000192.1 GCF_009904105.1 Elizabethkingia argenteiflava
AAAAAAAGGGAGCTGCTCATTATTAGCTAAATACCTAAATATAATATACTAACAAACGATTAAATATGAACAGCTTTACCGCAAATAATTAAAAAATATAAGAGATACTGATAACAATAGAAAGTAAAATGAATTTTTTAAATCAAATCCGCAATCACAAATTGACAGATCTTGAGTTAATCTCCATAGACTTAAATTCAGAATTTATGAGTATTGATTCAGAGTGGGATTTATTCAGAAAATTACCTTTCAATTTATACTCTAGGATTGAACGTAGTGTTTACAATCGCAGAAAGCGCAAGTTGTTTTCTTATGGTGATTCATTAATAAACAAGATAGCTGCAAATATATCTGTAAGTGATTATTACATTGTAGATAGCATGCCATTAGAAATATGCAAATTAA
>NZ_JAAABJ010000193.1 GCF_009904105.1 Elizabethkingia argenteiflava
ATCCTGTACACAAGCTTGTGTTACATCAAAATCGGTAAAAATCCCATCAGTAGTACACACTGCATGCAATTTATAACCATAATAAACACTATTTTGCCAAGCACAAAAACCTTTATTCGGGCTGGTAAAGTAATTTTCTCTACAAAAAGTACTTCTGGAACTTCTGCTTAATTTGCATATTTCTAATGGCATGCTATCTACAATGTAATAATCACATATATTTTTGCAGCTATATTGTTTCTTAAAGAATCCCGAGAAGCAAACAAGTTGTGCTTTCTGTGATTGTAAACACTACGTTCAATCCTAGAGGATAAATTGAAAGGTAATTTTCTGAATAAATCCCGCTCTGAATCAATACTCATAAATTCTGAAGTTAAGTCTATGGAGATTAACTCAAGATCTGACA
>NZ_JAAABJ010000194.1 GCF_009904105.1 Elizabethkingia argenteiflava
ACCACGAGGCGTTCAAGGACGCCTTCGCGCGGGCCTGGTTCAAGCCCACCCACCGCGACATGGGACCCAAGGTCCGCTACCTCGGCCCGGAAGTGCCGGCCGAAGACCTGATCTGGCAGGATCCGGTGCCGGCCGGGACCAAGCCGTCGGACGCCGACATCGCGGCGTTCAAGGACAAGGTGCTGTCGAGCGGGCTGACCGTGTCGCAGCTGGTCAAGACCGCCTGGGCGAGCGCCTCGACCTACCGCAAGTCGGACCATCGCGGCGGCGCCAATGGCGCGCGCATCGCGCTCGAGCCGCAGCGCAATTGGACGGTCAACGAGCCCG
>NZ_JAAABJ010000195.1 GCF_009904105.1 Elizabethkingia argenteiflava
AAAACGTTCACAAATGCCATTGGTCTGAGGACTTTTAGCCTTGGTCTTTGTGTGATCAATATCTTCAATGGCTAAATAAAGCTGGTATTCATGCTGTTCTCTTATTCCACAGTATTCCGTTCCTCTGACTGTTAAAATTCTGAGTAAACGAAGTTCCTGCTGCTCAAAGAAAGGGACTACCTGATCATTAAGCATGTCAGCAGCAATAAGAGCATTCTTACGGTCATATAGTTTTGCTAATACTACTTTGGAATACGTGTCAATAAAAGTTTGTTGATAAATATGTCCAACTCCTTTGATATTGCCTACGTAATAAGTGTCTTGAGCTCCTAAATATCCAGGAT
>NZ_JAAABJ010000196.1 GCF_009904105.1 Elizabethkingia argenteiflava
ATTCGACTATACAACATAAATAAGAAGGGAACAAGATAAATAAAGATATTGTTAAAAAGATCATCAAGATTAAAAATATATTAAATATCCATAAATTTTTAATCAAAAATATACATATATCTATATAAAGATAGATAGGAACCAATAAATAGACGACATTATAAAGATTCTAGTATTTTTCAAATAAAGACAGATAATCACAATTAAGAACAATCTCTACTCATTGAAGATAGCCTTCATTTTCGTATTTTTTTTTTTTAGTTATTAGGTTGTATAGTGTTTCTTTCTTGAATTGTTCTAAGTCCTTTAAATAGTGCATCGTATAGAGAATATTCTTAGATATACTCATGTAATCAACGTAGCCTTTTTCTTGTTCAAGACGGTTTAAAATTTTATCCTTAATAGGCTGTGGAATTTTGATTTTTTTCCCTCCGCTG
>NZ_JAAABJ010000197.1 GCF_009904105.1 Elizabethkingia argenteiflava
AATATTGTGTATTTTTTTGAAATCCAGTCCGCAAGCTCCTGTGCCCGCAAAATATGTCTTGGATTATGGTCAAACCAACAGCGGGCTCCTCTGAACGAGCTTAAATCAACCTTGCTTTTTTCCAAAGTAACTCCCATTCTTATAGCACATTGATTTTGAAAATTGCAGGGTTTGGAGTTCCACCCAGGGTGATTGTTCCATAAATCATAAAACTTGATCATTATTATCGGTATTTAGGGTTACGTGATTTCTTATATGTTTCTCTGGTATGGGCAAACTCCCAAAAAATTTTTTCATCTGTACCTGGGTCAGCACACATGAATCCTCCGTCCAAAACTCTTTCCGTAACAATAACACTGTCTTTCTTGATGAGAATTCCCTGAATCGCCTCTCCACATATCCTGCTGAAATCATCATTTTCATTAAATCCAAAATATTTTTTTACATCCGTTCCCACTGTATCTCCTAAAACGACTAAAGTATGAGTAACCTTTACATCAGGATAGGCAAACGACTGAACTTTTCCATTCCATTTTAAAAAGTAACAGGGCGGGGAAAGTTTTATATTCCCCTTTACGATACGGTCTTTTGCTTCGATTTTTAGTTCTGCCTGATCTCCATTTTGCAATAATTTAAAATTGATCCCATCAACAGAATACGTGTCCGTCACTTTTAATACCTTCTTATTTTCCTGTGTTGTATTTTCTTTTTGGTCTTCAACTTTTGAGGTCTTTGCATCATTTTTACAGGAGGCCAATAATATTCCTACAAAAAAAAGCACCATTGTTTTTCTGCTAAATTTCATC
>NZ_JAAABJ010000198.1 GCF_009904105.1 Elizabethkingia argenteiflava
TCCCATAGGTAGTAAAAACGGCAGTATTATTTTTGTGAAATCAGAACTTAGTAACAGAAACATTTATGCTTCCTTTACTGGAGGATTTCAGCCAATTTTGATTTGCGATGATTTGTCTAGCTTTTTTATCTTTACTAAAAATAATGGATTGTCCAAAATGTCATGAGTCTGAAAAAGTAAAAAACGGTATTTTCGGGAATCTTCAAAGATACAAATGTAAAAATTGTGGATTTAATTTTACGGTATATAAAAGAGGGGGTGAATATTCAAAAACAATCAGAAAAAAAGCGCTTCAACTTTATCTTGAAGGCTTGGGCTTTAGATCAATCGGCAGGATTTTAGACGTTAGCAATGTCACTATTTTGAATTGGATTCGTAGTTTTGGTCAAGAAGTACAATCATTGCAA
>NZ_JAAABJ010000022.1 GCF_009904105.1 Elizabethkingia argenteiflava
TTAAAAAATAAAATTATAAAAAAGAAAACCCATAAAAAAAAAAAAAGAAAAAAAAATGAATAAAAAATTTAAAAATAAATTTAAAAGTTATTTAAAAAAAAATAAAAAAAAAAAATATTATTAATTATTAAAAAAAATAAAATAAAAATTATAAAATATAAAAAAATTTATTTTTTATAAAAAAAAAAAAAAAAAAAATATAAAAAAAAAAAAAAAAAAAAAATATTTTTAATAAAAAAAAAAATTATTATATATATTTTATAATATTTTTTAAAAAAAAATTTTTTTTTTATATAAAAAAAAAAAAAA
>NZ_JAAABJ010000199.1 GCF_009904105.1 Elizabethkingia argenteiflava
AAATACCCAACTGATCTAACTGAAAACCAATGGCAATATATAAAGAAAACGCTGAATCTGAAAGATAGAAAGCGAAAACATCCTTTGATCCTGATTTGGAATGCGTTAATGTACCTGATAAAAACAGACTGTCAATGGCGTATGCTGCCAAAGAACTTTCCGAAATGGCAATTGGTTTATTATTACTATATCCGTTGGGTAGAAGCAGGTTACTTCGACTTAATTTTGGAAAAACTACGCATGAGGGTACGTATA
>NZ_JAAABJ010000200.1 GCF_009904105.1 Elizabethkingia argenteiflava
AGAAAATTAGCAAATTTGTATTGCAAATCAAATAACTAATAATCTGGAACTCATCAGCAAAAATAAAATAGAAAGATGGATTTTACCTCATTTAAGCGAAGCAGAAATAGATCATAAAGGATTGTTTCTCAATGCTGATGCAGGATTTGACAGTGAGAATTTAAGACAAATGTTAGAAAAAGAAAAAATAATCGCCAATATTAAAACCAATCTCAGGAA
>NZ_JAAABJ010000201.1 GCF_009904105.1 Elizabethkingia argenteiflava
TCTTTGCTAGAATTTATAATAGATTTTTTTGCGGCATCATTTGCTATTTTAACAACAAGTGCATATGATAATCCTTGCATCTTAGATGCACATTTACTGAGATCAATCTCTTTACTAAGTCTTAGAGCTGAAAATGTTATTTTAAGTAAATCAATGATTTCATTTTCATTTGGTCTAGGTAGTTCTATGATTTCATCAAATCTTCTAAATAAAGCCTTATCTAAACTACCTTCTAAATTTGTTGTAGCAATTAAAATTCCTTGCGCCTTATACTCTTCTAGAAGTCCTAAAACTATATTAACAATACGGTGGATTTCACCAATATCATTAGATTTGGAGTCTCTTTGTTTTCCTATAATATCAAACTCATCTAAAAGTAAAACGCAAGGATAGTTTTCAATACTTTCAAACAGTTTATTGAGATTTGAAGCTGATTCCCCTAAATAAGAAGAGATTATTGTATCGAAACGAACTTTATAAAACGGTAATCCCAAATCCCAAGCAATTCTTTCAGCTGTCATACTTTTTCCACATCCTGAACTACCATACAGAAGTATTTTTTGACGAGGTCTAAGACCGTGGTGAGCTAACCTTTCTCTTGCAATATATTCCTTTTCAATTCTCAACACTTTTTCTTCCACCGATGGGGCAAGAACCATATCGTGTCTTAAAAAATCATTTTCTATATGAGTTGCTAAAGGTAACTTATACCTCCTATCGGCGGGAATCGAAAAGATACCATCTTTACTTTTGGTAAGTTTTAATACTTGTGATCTCTGCGGCTCAATAACTTTTGCAAGATTCCCTTCTAGAATTGTATCAAGCCTTTCTGCCAATTTTGTATGCCCCTTTTTCCTTTCATCCTCAATAATGGAATATGCTATCCTTACCAAAGGCTCTTCTTTATTGCCTTCGATAGATTTAAACAATCTGGTAAGTAGGGTTTGGTTCATTTATTTGGTATAA
>NZ_JAAABJ010000202.1 GCF_009904105.1 Elizabethkingia argenteiflava
ATCCTCGCCGGATTCTCCCTCGCGTGTATCATTGGAGTTTTTGTTTGGTTATTAACACTTTAATTACATAGGATTATGAACGTAACGATTGAAACATTCTTTTGTCCTTATTGCGACGAAGCAACAGAGATTTATTTGCGTCTGGTGACCACGATTCTTTTTGCCGACGACGAAAACAGCCTACGCAAAGGCATCGAGAAACTGAAAGCACAAGTGCCGCTCGACGACCATTTCGTGTACGGTTTCGGTGCACATCATCTATGGGTTTATCACAAGAAAAATAAAATCAAAAGTAAGCAATACTCTTTTTTATAATTGCTTGTTTTTCAGTGATACTTATG
>NZ_JAAABJ010000203.1 GCF_009904105.1 Elizabethkingia argenteiflava
CGCCATCAGAAGTATACTGACCGTTTACAAAAGAAAAATAATTTTCACCGTAAGCATTTGTATGAGTAAACGCAAACTGTAAATGCTCGCCACGGTAGCTTCCAACAGGATAAAGGCTTTCTTCTTCAATTTCATTCTGAAGCAAATCCAAAAGTCCGTTTTCGCTGACAAATTCCTTGCCGTTAAATTTGAGTACCAGACCTGAATTTAAATAAGCATAATTCCAGATTCGCTTTTCAACAAATTCCATATTGAACGAATACTTGCCAAAAATTTCTTCGTCAGGAACAAACTCAAAAAAAGTACCATTCGGC
>NZ_JAAABJ010000204.1 GCF_009904105.1 Elizabethkingia argenteiflava
TATTGTCAGGAATCTTCAAAGATACAAATGTAAAAATTGTGGATTTAATTTTACAGTATATAAAAGAGGGGGTGAATATTCAAAAACAATCAGAAAAAAAGCGCTTCAACTTTATCTTGAAGGCTTGAGCTTTAGATCAATCGGCAGGATTTTAGACGTTAGCAATGTCACTATTTTGAATTGGATTCGTAGTTTTGGTCAAGAAGTACAATCGTTACAGTGTGAATCTAAGGAAATAAAAGTGGGAGAGTTAGATGAAATGCACAGTTATATAGGGAGTAAAAAAAACACTGTTGGATCTGGATTGCTGTTGATAGATTTGGAAAAAGATTCATCAATTTCGTTATTGGTGACAGAAGTTATCAAACTGCAGAAGAGTTTTGGGAAACAATAAAACAACACAAAATGGAGAAGATCGCAAGTGATCACTGGAAAAGCTACCAAAGCTTGTTCCTAAAGAGAAGCATCTTCAGACAAAAGCAGAAACATTTCAAGAATGAGAAGAAAGTCCAAATGCTATTCTAAAAAAATAGAAATGCTCAGATTATCGATACTTCTCTTAATACAACATCGTAATAAAACACTATCTAATTTGATTATCAATACCCTGTTTTTCGTTGAGATATAATTTATAAAGATCTACCCTTCGGTCTTTTCGGATCTGTACAGAACCGTTGTGGTGGAGTTCCTTGAGCAGGTTAATGTCTAAATCTACGATCAAAGTCATCTCCGTATTGGGAGGGGACTCACCTTTTATAGCATTTGAGGGGAAGGCAAAATCTGAAGGGGTAAATACTGCGGCTTGCCCAAATTGTATGTCCATGTTACGTACACCGGGTAAGTTGCCCACACAACCTGCAATGGCTACATAGCATTCGTTTTCTATCGCTCTGGCCGCAGCACAAGTTCGTACGCGGGTGTAAGCATTTTGAGTATCTGTTAAATAGGGTACAAATAATATATTCATATCTTGGTCCGCCAAAATTCTGGAAAGTTCTGGGAACTCAACATCATAACAGACTATAATACCGATCTTACCACAGTCTGTATCGAAAGCTTTGAGGCTATCACCTCCAATCATTCCATAAAAATTGCGCTCATTAGGGGTAATATGAATTTTTCTATATTCATCCCTTTTACCATCCCGGTGAAGCAAATACCCCACATTATAAAGATTACCCTTTTCTAATACAGGCATGCTCCCAGAAATAATATTGACATTGTAGCTTACAGCCAGTTCAGCGATTTTATCTACTATCTCTTGGGTAAGCTTGGCTAATTCTTCCATAGCTTCTCTTTCGTTTAGATGATCAAAGGCTGCAAGGAGGGGAGCATTGAATAGTTCCGGGAAAACACAAAAATCTGCTTTATAATTACTAATAGAATCTACAAAAAACTCGACCTGTTGATAGAACGCATCAATTTCGCGAAAGGGCCTCATTTGCCATTGTACCAATCCTATACGCACTACACTGTCCTGAATTGTATTTTTTTTCTGGGTGTAGTAAATGTTATTCCACTGTAAAAGAACAGCATATTCTTCGGATTCCGTATCGCCTTTTAGATAGTCTTTAAGTATTTTAATAGGAGAGAAGCTGTTGGAAAGCTGGAAGGTTAATACAGGGTCGTAGATTTCTTTTTTGCTTACTTTATCAATATATTGGCGGGGGCTAAGCTCATGGCTATAGTTATGATAATTGGGAATGCGTCCACCGATGATAATCGATTTTAAATTTTTAATTTCACACAATTCTTTTCTGGCATCGTAGAGTCTACGGCCTAAGCGTAGAGAGCGAAATTCAGGGTGGACAAAAATTTCTATACCATATAAGACATTTCCATTGTTAGTATGGGTATTGAAATTGCCTGCTCCTGTAATTTCGTCGAAATTGTGTTGGTCTCCAAAATATTCATATTGGACGATAATAGATAAGGCCGCAGCCGCTAATCTACCGTCTACGGTAATACATAATTGACCATCTGGAAATATGGAGGTTAATTTTTGAATATTGCGCTTAGCCCAGGTATTGTCTTCTATATCAGAATAAGCTTCCTGCATAGAGGTCACGAGTTCATCATAATCGGTTAAGCTTAATTTTCGAATCTCTATTTGCATAAAAACTATATATTGCAATGCATAAAGTTAACCAATTTATCTTTATTAAGGCTGTTAAACGTTTATAAAAAAATCATAAATATTAGGAAATATTACAGTCTTTAAGTTAATTTAAACAACTTATATTAATTAAATTATACTTTTATAAAAATAATGGTGAAGTTGTTTAAACTTTTAAAAAAGTAAAAGAGTTCGGAGAAAAATAGCAAATTTGAATTGCAAATCAAATAACTAATAAGCTAGAACCCTTCAGCAAAGATAAAATAGAACAATGGATTTTATAGATAAGGCAATACGCAAAATATCAGGAAGATTATTTTCAATAAGGTCCCATTTTATAGTATCTTTAAATAAATCATCAATATGCTGAATAGATTACCCAACAATTATTAAATATGAAAATGGGGATAGAAGTTTAATATTTCCGATTAATAATAATAAGGTATCCGGATTATTTGAAGGAGTTCTAATGAAAGATGATAAAAATGTATATTTTGTCGTATTGAGTGAAAAAGATTATGATGGATATAATGAAGCTGTAAAAATATTTTCTGAAGCTTACAAGAAATATAAATCGAATGGGTTGCTTTCATCAAATTTATCTTTACAAACAGATGTAGATAGCCAAAGTAACGTTTCTACTAAGATGCTCCCGACATACTATCTCAAAGGTCAAAAATAATAATAAAAAAGTTTTGGATAAAATTCTAATTAATAGTAAATTGCCATACACCAATCACAAAATTCTCTCAATATGAAAAAATATACCTATTCCTCTTTTCAATAAGAAACTTTAATTCTTTTTAAGAATCCGTTATCCAAAAGTAAAAACTACTATTTCTAGATAGTAGAAATAGTAGGATATCAAAAACATACTAATACTAAAAACACATAAATATGAATTTAAAATCAATTTTTTATTCTTTATCTCTGATTTCTCTTATATGTTGTAATCAAAGAGATGAATTACTTAATCCTAATCATATATCCCCTCCAAATTTTAGGACTGCTGATTTTGGATTTAATAAGGATCTTAATATGGGGAGGCTCAAAGTTTAGAGTAATTAAAAAATAAAAAATTAGATATGAAAATTAAAAATATTTTTGCTATCGTCTTTTTGTTAAGTGCAATTATGACCTATGCACAAAATCAGGATTTAGGAAGGAATAATCTTACTCATTTTTTTAAAATAGAAATTTTTGCTGATAAACTAGCTATAGGATATGAAATACCTTTAGATAATAAGTTTTTGCTCGATTTAAGCACAGGTATTGGAGCTGCCAATGATCTTAGAGATGGATCTAAAGGAATTAAATGGGTAGATAATGGGACATCTTATTTAGGTATATTCTTAAAAGGTCAAGTACGATACTTTTTTAATAGAGAAATCAGAGAAAATAAAGGCCATTCTTTAATTAATAATGCCGGTAGTTTTTTAGGGCTTCAGTCTAAATTTAATTTTAATGGTAACAAAGATATTGGAAAAGTGTTGCTAAATGAATTACACTTTGGTCAGCAATTACCATTGGGTAAAAACTTATTTTTCAGATATCATGTAGGGGT
The DNA here is from genome assembly GCF_009904105.1 of Elizabethkingia argenteiflava. Classification (GTDB taxonomy): domain Bacteria; phylum Bacteroidota; class Bacteroidia; order Flavobacteriales; family Weeksellaceae; genus Elizabethkingia; species Elizabethkingia argenteiflava. The sequence continues at coordinate 3,681 of NZ_JAAABJ010000204.1, forward strand.
AGGTTATGGATATAATTTTGGAGAGAAATATGGTTCAATTTATCCAGGATTAGGATTGACTTTTGGTTATGCATTTTAAAAATTAATGATTTACAAGGCTATTCAAAATTGAGTAGCCTTTCTAAATCATATTTTAATTAATTATTGATTATGAATTTTAAGTTATTTTTTACCTATATATTAATGTTAATTAATTTCATCTTGTATTACTACTGCAAGTTATAATTTGTTTAGTGGACGAGCAGATAATAAAGTTGAAATATACAGGGATAAAAAATACATCTTGATAAATAATAATATATTAACAAGTGATGATAGTTTTAACAAATAAAATTAATCAAAGTTTCTCCGATTTAATTGGAGATAATTTTTTTATTAGATCTTCAAATTTCTTTTTAGAGTTTGATAATAGTTTCTTTATTAAAAAACTTAAAAGGAATTAAAGAAACATCAAATGCAGATTATTTAATTCTTGTAAGAACTTTTGGAAAAAATAACAAGACTTTAGAAAGAGTCTTAGATAAAAGTTGGCCATTTTGAACGCCTATGAGGTCACTAGGCTAACTTAAATACACAATCATGTCAAAATTACTACATTAAAAATAACTGTTTAACATAGGTATCCTTGCCGTACCTCTTATTTTTTAGCAGCGCAGCAATCCCATATAAAAGGAAAAATTGTGAATGAAAATAATATTGTGGTGGAATTTGCAAACATCACACTCTTAACAAGAGATTCTATTCCAGTTAAAAGAGAAGTTTCTAACAGGCAAGGTTTGTTTGATATAGTAGCTTTTAAGGGTAAATATATTTTACAAGTAAAGTTAGTTTTTTCTAAGTTTATTGATGTAGAAGGCGACCTGAATTGGGGGAACATACCCGTAGAAAAAAGAATATAGAAGAAGTAGGGATTGAAGGTGTAGGCTTCCCTTTTTTAGTACGATTTAAAATTAGACAATTTTTCATATTGTACCCAATTTATTTTCTGTTAATTTATAACAGCAAGTTTCTGTTTTTCCTTTTCTCTGTATTTCACAGGAGA
>NZ_JAAABJ010000023.1 GCF_009904105.1 Elizabethkingia argenteiflava
GCTTTAAGCGTCTGTTTTCTGCTTCTAGTTCTTTCACTTTCTTCATTTCACTCGCTTCCATTCCTCCGTACTTTTTGCGCCAGTTATACAGTGTTGCTCTGCTAATGCCATAGCTGCGTACAAGCTCGTCTATACTTCTACCATTATCGAATTCCTTCAAAATACTGGAAATCTGATTCGCACTGAATTGTTTCTTTTTCATAATATATAATCCTAAATTTAAACTTTTTGTCTAAATTATAGTCGTACTATTTA
>NZ_JAAABJ010000205.1 GCF_009904105.1 Elizabethkingia argenteiflava
GAGAGATTTAACCAATTGTCCAGCCAGGATTTGCAGGTCAGGGGATATTTTTTTGCCCACTTTTCTTCAAAGGCAAGCAGCCTTTGATATCCCTGCTCTTCATTATTAGCTTTTTAGATTGGCTTCATATCCTCCATAACCGCTTTTTTATCCCTGTCAGGAACATAGCGCATGGAGGCGCGGATTTAATGAACCACGCAAAGTTGTACCCTGGTTTTAGGAAATACAGCCTCAACCGCTTCGGGGAAACCTTTCAGGCCGTCTATGCAGGCAATCATAATATCTTCCACA
>NZ_JAAABJ010000206.1 GCF_009904105.1 Elizabethkingia argenteiflava
CATGAAAGGTTTTTGCAAAATGGATATAAATGAAAAACTCTCTGCACAGTGGTGAGGTATTGTTTTCTATTCACCTTCATGATAAGATAGAAAAGTTCCCTTATCTCCACCCTATATACATGTAATATCCGATGAATCTGATTCTTTTTTGGACTCTAATAATTGAATTAGCGTTTAATATTAGGCAATATTTTTTCTGATAGCATATTGGTGTTTTTTTTGAATGGGTTAGTTTTTAGAATTTCCTTAAGCAGAAATTTGTAATTTTAAAAGAACAATCTATTTTCCAGCGAAAAAACAATGAATTTTTACAAGTGAGTAATTGTCAATAATTTAAATACTTACAATTCAGATTTTTTTAAAAAATATGGCACAAAAATCCCTAGCTACAGTAAAAAATGCAGCTTTAAGATCACTTTATAGTTGAAATTATTTTGTTCTGGATTTTATAGAATTATCAGCACTTTCAACATCTCTTATCCTCTTTACTTTCTGATTTCCGAAATTGATATTACCCGTGGTGCATTTAAGCAATACGAGTTTTTAAGTTGTTAATATTTCTATTGTTTAGTTTATTAATGCATTTGTAGGCTTCCCTTTTTTAGTACGATTTAAAATTAGACAATTTTTCATATTGTACCCAATTTATTTTCTGTTAATTTATAACAGCAAGTTTCTGTTTTTCCTTTTCTCTGTATTTCACAGGAGA
>NZ_JAAABJ010000207.1 GCF_009904105.1 Elizabethkingia argenteiflava
AGGAGACAAAGGTTATCTGAGTATTGATTATCAAAGAGACTTATTTACTTACAACCAGATTAATATGGAAGTACCTATGCGAAAAAATCAACATGGATATAAGCCAAAGCCTTATATTTTTAGAAAATCCCGAAAGCCCATCGAAACCTTATTTTCGCAATTATGTGATCAGTTTATGATTAGAAGAAACTATGCGAAATCCTTTGATGGCTTTAAGAACAGAATATTATCTAA
>NZ_JAAABJ010000208.1 GCF_009904105.1 Elizabethkingia argenteiflava
AAAAAACTAATAATCTGTAACTCATAAGCAAAGATAAAATATAACAAAGTATTATAACTCATTTAAGCAAACGAAAAAGAAGCTATTCAACGAGAAATGAACTAGTAAAAATAATTCAGCATATTGTAAAACGCCTGAAAACAGGCTGACAGTGGCGTGAATTAAGTTGCAAAGAATATTTAGACAAAGAGAAAACCTGCTGCCAAAGCATTTACTATTATTACAATAAATGGAGCAAAGATGGCTCTTACAGAAAGGTTAGGATAGGTCTTTTGCTACTTAATAACAGAAAAATGGATAAGTCAAGCGTTCAGTTGGACGGCAGCCACACCCCAAGCCGAATGGGAGGTGAAAAGCTAGGCTATCAAGCTA
>NZ_JAAABJ010000209.1 GCF_009904105.1 Elizabethkingia argenteiflava
CTATCCATAACTGGGGTATCGCATTATCACAACTTTATGTTAAATTTGGAGAGAGAATTCTCAAGGAAAAAAACAGCTTTTGAGGAGCATTAATTTAGAACCTGACACAGTTCGGGTGACACTCCCCAGTGGAACAAAAAATCCTTACTTCTCGAAGTAAGGATAATATTGAATAACTGATAATTATTTTAACACTTAACTGTCAGATTAAGTCGGGGCTATTACAAATAATGATAAAATGGTTTTAAATAATTTCCCATACCCCTTTCTTAGTGAACTCTTTAAACGGATTTTTACTGCATCATCTGTTGGGAATGATCTTTTATTTTTGGTATATTTCTGATTTCCCGATTCGGATTCTCAATTAAATTGGTTGTATAAATTATTTTTTCTTTTAGATGGGAAACTCAAAAAAGACTGTTAATCCGTCCTAATTGTTCTGCTATTTTATGATAGGAGACCTTGTAAATAAGCTTCATATCGGAAATAAATTAGTCCTATCCGCGCGATCAACGTTTAGGATATGATGCACTACACATTTTTTGTGCAATTTTTCTGTATTCAATAAAAAAACCACCGCTTTGCGCAGTGGTTTTGAGCTATGCTTTTTCTATAGGTTTTCCAGCTTCTATTTTGGGTTTTCCGTCTGATTTTGGAGGTCTTGGAAGCAATGCTTTTCTAGAAAGTTTCATCTTCTTGCGATCATCATATCCCATAAATTTAACATCTACTTCATCGCCTTCCTTATATGGTACTTTATCCAAACGCTTCCACTCTATTTCAGAAATATGGAGTAATCCTTCCGTTCCTTTTGCGATCTGAACAAAAGCACCAAAATCCATTACTTTTACTACTTTCCCCTTGTAAATTTGTCCTAATACTGGAACAAAGGTAATTTCATTAATTTTAGTGATCACTTCTGTAATTTTCTCACGATTGGTTCCTGCGATCTCTACTCTTCCGATTTCTCCAATTTCCTCAATAGAAATAACCGTCTCGGTGTCTTTTTGCAATTGTTGAATATTTTTACCTCCAGGTCCGATTATAGCACCTATAAACTCTTTAGGGACTTCCAACATTTCCATTTTAGGAGCATGAGCTTTCACATCCACTCTGGATGCTGGCAAGGTTTCCAAAATTTTGTTCAAAATATGAAGACGCCCCTCTCTAGCTTGCATTAATGCTTTTTCCATAATATCCATGGAGAGCCCTTTAATTTTAATATCCATCTGACAAGCCGTGATTCCATCCTCGGAACCGGTCACCTTAAAATCCATATCTCCTAAATGATCTTCATCACCCAATATATCTGATAATACAGTCCATTTTTCAGTTTTAGGATCGGTGATAAGCCCCATTGCAATTCCAGAAACAGGTTTGGTAATAGGAATCCCGGCATCCATCAATGCTAAAGTTCCTGCACACACCGTGGCCATAGAAGAAGATCCATTAGATTCTAAAATATCGGAAACCACACGAATGGTATAGGGGGTATCACCCGGAATAACATTGGCTAAAGCTCTTTGCGCTAAATTTCCATGTCCCACCTCTCTTCTGGAGGTACCTCTTAAAGGTCTAGCCTCACCTGTAGAAAAGGGTGGAAAGTTATAATGTAAAAAGAATCTTTGATCATGTTGGGTAATGACACTATCCACCAAGTTAGCATCTTTAGAAGAACCTAAGGTTACTGCAGTAAGAGACTGAGTTTCACCCCGAGTAAAAACCGCTGACCCATGCGCTCCCGGCAAGTAATCTACCTCCGACCATATCGGACGAATAGTTTTGGGATCACGCCCATCTAAACGGATATTTTCGTTAAGAATCATCTGACGCATGGCTTCTTTTTCGACATCATGATAATACACCTTTACAAATGGAGTTACTCGTTCAAGTTCTTCTTCATCTGTATATTGTGCTAGAAATTCATCTAAAATCGCTTGAAATTTTTCGCCTCTTTCTTCTTTAGCTGAAGGGTTTTTGGCTACTTCATATACTTTGTCATAACAAGCTTTCCACACTTTTTCGCGAATTTCATCATCGTGCTCTTCGTGACAATATTCTCTTTTAGGAAATGATTTTCCTACTTTTTCGGCCAATCGCTCTTGAGCCTCAATCTGCACTTTAATTTCCTCATGAGCAAACTTAATGGCTTCTAGCATCTCTTGTTCGGAAATCTCTTTCATTTCGCCCTCTACCATTACAATAGAGTCTTTTGTTGCCCCTACCATAATGTCTAGATCTGCTTTCAAAAGGTTCTCATAGCTAGGATTCACGGATAGTTTACCGTCAATTCTCACCACTCTTACCTCTGACATTGGTCCATTAAAAGGAATATCTGTAATCGCAATTGCTGCAGAAGCTGCTAATCCGGCTAAAGCTTCTGGCATTACATCTTTATCATAAGAAATTAAGGAGATCATCACCTGGACTTCAGCATGAAAGTCTTCAGGGAAAAGCGGTCGTAGCACTCTATCTACTAAACGCATGGTCAAAACCTCCTCATCTGAAGGCTTGGTCTCTCTTCTAAAAAAGTTACCGGGGATACGTCCTCCGGAATAAAATTTTTCTCTATAATCTACGGTTAAAGGTAGAAAATCTATACCTGGATTTGCCTCTTTATTGGCTACCACTGTAGCTAACAACATGGTATTACCCATTCTCACGACAACCGACCCATCTGCCTGCTTGGCAAGCTTACCTGTTTCAATGGTGATTTCACGACCATCTTTCAGGACTATTTTCTCTGTAATTGATTGAGGTACACTCATAAAAAAAATAATCTTCTTGTACTCCGTATGAATACGTTACTATTTAAACACTTTAAATTTTCATGGGCAAAGGTAAGATATTTCTTTGGTAATTATTAAAAAGTTTCTTATTTCACCTTAAATTTTGATGGAAAAATAGAATCACTTTTAATATGAAAGCCCTATTATGGATTGAATACCTATTCTTACTGATTGTGGTCTGCGCTGTGCCTACGCGGAGTTGATGATGGTGTTATGCAGGCCTATTTCTATATAGCCTATACCCGGCATGTTGGGATATACTGTAAAAACACTTACTTTTATCATATCCCCTAACACTGGATTTTTCATTTCTCTAAGCCTGTATATTTAGAAAATGATTATCTGCTAATTTATCCTATTTCTTGGTACAGTTTAATGGTTTGCAGACTGAAATCCCAATACTTTTCAGCATCATCATCTTGGAAAGATTGTTTTTAAATAAGAGATCAAGATATTGGAGTATTCAAAAAGTATTTTTTATCTGAAAGTGTCCGCGCTCATCTCTTAGCATCATATTATAAATGAGAATAAAATCTTTAGATCTCCTCAAAAAAAATAATTTCCTTCTCTCCTCAGAAAGCATCTGGTATGAAGATTATAATAATTGATCAGAATACGCGGTGTCTTTACTATTTATAGGACACTAATTGGTCTTAATTTTCACCACCAACATCCGTGATCTTTAATAATCCTAAAACAAAATATTTTACAATAAAAAAAGCAACCTTCTAAGGTTGCTTTACGGATTTTATAGTTCTTACTTTCTAATACCCAATTCAGCGATAATAGCTCTATAACGCTCAATTTCGGTATTTTTAAGATAGTCTAACAATCTTTTTCTTTTACCTACTAGTTTCACCAAAGATTTTTCAGTAGCAAAATCTTTATGATTCTTCTTAAGGTGCTGGGAAAGGTGGTTGATTCTATAAGTGAACAAAGCAATTTGCCCCTCTGCACTACCTGTATCGGTTGCAGTTTTTCCGTGTTTTGCGAAGATCTCAGCCTTCTTTTCTTTAGTTAAATACATTCCAATATTATTTAAATGATTATTATGTAATTCGTGTGCAAAGATACAATTAATTTATTCATTTACAATAACTGATTTGCTTCCATGAGAAAGGCCTTCTAATCTAAAGTATTTACATAAAAATAAAGAGTTCTCAGGACTCTGAATATTTACTGGCTTTTTTAGCTTATTCAATAGTTTTTAATCCTTTAGTTTTTTTCAGGTGCCACGATGACTGGACTATGAAGTTCTCTGCTTTAGGAATTCATCTATATCCGTATCGAATCATTTTTGGATTCTATTTAGAAATTAAATAGTCCCTATTTCATGAAATAAGTTATTATTTCTGCTCTCCTTATCTAATAAGCAGGCAATAAAATATGAAATTCAACGAACTCTAAAAAAAACTTATTTTTTTACTGAATAAATGATGAACTGGCTGTATTTTTGTATTCTGAAAATAAAATGAAAAAAGTATTATTCTTCAAAACACTGACTATTATTGCAGCCAGCCTTTTTGTGAGTTGCTCCAATTTGGGTTATGGCATCAGCTATATGAACCATGATATTAAATTGGATAAAATCAATAAAGTGCTTTATCTTAACCCTGAAATATACCCTGATTTTGAAGGGATAGAAGAACCTACTTATCAAGCTTTTTTCAGTGCCACAACGGACACTTTGTATAAATTGGGAAATATTAAAGTGAAGAGGATTGATACTGAAATGCCTTATGATGATATTGATGTTCCCACATTAAAAGTCCTTTGCAACAACAATATGGCGGACCTTATCATTGTTCCTAAGGTCAAATATTTTAAAGTAGGCTTAGGCCGATACGTTTTATCCAATCAGGTGATTGTCACTATGAAATCTTATGATAAAATGGGTAATCTGGTAATGGAAGTTTTCTACGATACATATAATGGAAGTGGCCGTCTTATCGGCTCGGCAGAAAACTCTGTGAAAATTGGAACAACTGGGGCCATCCAGAAAATGTTCAAAAAATTTCAACAAAGAAAAGCAATTGGCACTCCTATTTCCTAAATTTATATAAAAATTAACGTATTTACTTTAGTATTTTCAATAAATTCACATTACTTTTGCTGCGGAAAAATTTGCTGTGATGGAAACAATTCTAAGTCCAGCTGACATAGCTGAAAAATTAAGTCGACTCCCTGCAGACCAAAGAGTTTTGGAGTTTCTAAAAATTCCAAAACAATATAAAGCTGAAGTCTTTGCACACTTTAACCCCAGTTTTCAAGAAGAAACCATACGCAGCATTGGCAGCAATGAAGTGGCGGATATTCTAAACGCCATGCCTCCAGACGACCGGACTCAACTCCTTGAGGATTTTCCGGATGAACTGATTAAATACTCCATTAATCTTCTCAACCCGTCTGAGAGATCAGTAGCCTTAAAGTTGTTAGGCTATAAGGCTGATTCTATCGCTCGTTTGATGACCCCCTACTATATTCAGGTTAAAAAAGAATGGACAGTAAAACAGTGCTTTACCCATATTAAAAAGGTAGGAAAGAAAGCAGAGACCATGAACTTCGTCTACGTAGTAGATGAGCACAACCGACTTATCGATGACATCATTATCGGCACTTTACTCTTGGCCGATGAAGATCAAAAGGTCTCCGAACTCATCGATCATCATTTTGTAGCGATTACCACTACCACCAGTAAAGAAGATGCCATCCACTATTTTGAAAAATACGATCGTGCGGCATTGCCTATTATCACTGAAAGTGGTGTACTCGTAGGTATTGTAACGATTGACGATATTCTAGATGAAATTGAACAACAAACCACTGAAGATATCCAAAAATTTGGGGGTCTGGAAGCTTTAGATCTGCCCTATACCCAAACCGGATGGATAGAAATGATAAAAAAAAGGGCTACTTGGCTAATCATACTTTTTATCTCCGAGATGCTTACGGCTTCTGCAATGGGATACTTTGATAATGAAATTCAAAAAGCAGTGGTACTGGCCCTATTTGTTCCTCTCATTATATCCAGCGGGGGAAATTCGGGATCCCAAGCAGCGACCTTAATTATTCGGGCAATGGCCCTACAAGAAATCAGTCTGAAAGACTGGTGGTATGTGATGAGAAAAGAAATTATTTCCGGGCTGTGTTTGGGTGCTATCTTAGGTGCTATTGGATTTATAAGAATCTACATTTGGCAATATTTAGGATTGTTCGATTATGGACAATACTGGCTCTATGTGGGATTAAGTGTCTCTCTATCTTTAGTACTCATCGTCCTTTGGGGAACTCTTTCAGGTTCAATGATACCTTTTATATTAAAAGGGCTAAAGCTAGACCCGGCGACTTCTTCGGCACCTTTTGTTGCAACGCTGGTAGACGTAACAGGGCTTATTATTTATTTTTCAGTTGCAGGGCTTTTACTTACTGGAAAACTTTTATAGGGACAACTGATTGTTTTTTTTCAATATTCGCTATAAAAAATACTATAAACGACTGATTTATAAAGATCAAAAAACTAAAACAGGGACTTGGATTCCCTGTTTTTTTAGAGCAAGAATATACTAATCATATTTTAATCTATACCATCGTCTCCTTACCGGATAATAAGTTCTATCCAAAAACAAGGTTTGTATTTATCATCAGTAAACTTATTCCTCTGTAATAAAAGTCCAGAAAATCTTCATGTAGTGCTTCTATCGGCTTTTCTAAGGCTTCTGATTCACTTGTCCCCATCACTAATATCCAATTGCCTTCAATATCACCATAGGGGTTTCCCTTATCAAAAATAGAAGTGACACCGCATAGCATAACCTCTTACCATATGCATTAAGAAATTGTCTTAATTTTTCTGCACAGATAGCTTCCGAAATTTTTTCATAAATATGATGAGCATCCTGATTGAATACACCGCAAGGAAAATATTTTATTCCACATCATAAGCATATTGATTTAGTTCTTTTACCCGTGGTGCATTTAGGATAAAAAAAGGGAGCTGCTCATTATTAGCTAAATACCTAAATTTAATAGTCTAACAAACGATTAAATATGAACAGTTTTACCGCAAATTATGAAAAAATATTAGAGATA
>NZ_JAAABJ010000024.1 GCF_009904105.1 Elizabethkingia argenteiflava
GCGCGCGATTTTTCAAAAACTCAATCAGGGTTATTGTGGAGCACTTGTAAAGCTTTTGAAAAAACAATAACGGAATAATTCATATTCAGTATAGAAAACTTTGTGTGTATATCTGTAGGTTCTTATCACCAATCTTGATGTTTTTAGCCCTTTAATTATAGCTTAAACTTTTACGACTACGGGTTTTTTTGTTAGTTTTGTATTTATATTTTATTTATTAATAATTTTATTGCAGATAATTTGTTCATATTTTCTGAGGTTTCATGTTTGAGTTTATAATTCCTGCAAAGCCTTCTATCATTATCAAACCATGAAAATGTTCTTTCTATTACCCATCGTTTACTTATAGGTTTAAACTCCTTTTTTGCCAGATTTTCTTTGTCCCTGCTTACTACTTTTATCATATATGAATAAAGCTTATCGGCTTTCTCTATAAAGACTCCGCTATACCCAGCATCAGCAAGGATACATTTAAACTTCATAAGTCCTTCATTTAGCATTATAAGTAAAAGTAGTCCAGCCTTACTGTCATGAATATTGGCAACACATAGCATTACTGCTATTAGAAAGCC
>NZ_JAAABJ010000210.1 GCF_009904105.1 Elizabethkingia argenteiflava
TTGTGACCTGGCTGGGATTCGAACCCAGGACCCATACATTAAAAGTGTATTGCTCTACCAGCTGAGCTACCAGGTCGGCCACCTTTCTCTGTGCTAAAGTGCGCTTCAAAAGAGTGGTGCAAAGATACTACTTTTTTTCATACATCAAAATTTTTTTAGACATTTGCTTAAAAATTTTACATGACTATTTCACTCTTAGGTTATATGGGAAGCGGTAAATCTCACATATCCAATATACTGACAAAAAAAACAAATTTTAAACTAATCGATCTTGATACAGAAATTTCCTTGCAGGTGGGAAAAGATATCCCTAGTATATTTAAAGAAATGGGTGAATTGCGCTTCCGCAGGATTGAAAGAGATATTTTAAAACAAATACTTTCTCTCGACGAAAACATGATCCTAAGTTTAGGAGGTGGTACCCCTGCCTATTATAATAATATGGATCTAATCAATCGGCATTCTAAGAGTTTTTATCTGAGAGCCTCTATCCCTACGCTAATAGCAAGACTAAGCAAACACAAGGATAAACGCCCTCTTATTGCAAATATTAAGCAAGAGGATCTCCCAGAGTTTATAGCCAAACATCTTTTTGAAAGAAATGTCTATTACCATATGGCTGAGTTTACCATTGATACGGACGGAAAAGATCCGGAAACTATTGCAGAGGAAATTATACCTCACCTTCAGCTTCCTCATTAAAAAAGCGATCCCAATTCGTTTCGCTTTCTTCAGCTTCTTCCTCTTCTATCTCCAGAAAACCATCCATTTCGCGACGGTCTTTTTTGGTAGGCCGTCCCTCCCCTTTCTGGCGATAATAATCCTGGGTTAGCTTACGCGACTCTAACAACGCATACTGCTCTGGAGATGTCATATCTTTAATATGTAAAGTCACCAGCTTTGCACCGATTCTACTTTTGGGAATTTGAATAATCTTGATCTTATACTCGATTTGATTTTTGCGTACTATAACAATATCCCCTTCTACGACTTCACGAGAGGGCTTAACGACTTGCCCTCCTATGCTCACCCTGTTTTTCTTAATCTCTTCCGCAGCTATACTCCTGGTTTTATAAAACCTTACACTCCATAAAAATTTATCAATTCTCATATTTTATTTATACTTTTGCGTAGTTCTATACTTTTTCTAAAATCAATAATTTGATAAAGATACAATGAAAAAATTATTATTAGGCTTATTGGTGATCTCCTCCTTACTACAGTCGTGTAGAAAAGATGACTACAACGACCAGTATATGGCACCCAACGTAGACCAAAATACCCAAAATCACTATGATGATACCGCTATTAAAGAATACTTAGATGAGCATTACTTTGATGAAAGAGGCAAAATCAGAAGCTTTGATGATGCCCATAAACCTAGTGATAAAACACCTAAGCTTTCGAGTATGGCCAAAACTTTGCCTTCGGGTGTTATCTATGTGATCCGCCCTAACGCTCAGCCTGAAAAAGGCACTCAAGTAAAGGATAAAGATGTATTGAAATTCATGCAAGTAGGATTTGCCGCACGCGCTATAAAACCGAATAAGAAAATTGAGTTTACAGCGGCTTTACCCTTCTATAATACGGTAGACCTAGGAGGTGTGGCAGTAGAAGATCCTCAGTGGTATTATGTAAAAAAATCTGTACTAGCCGCTGCTAAAAACGATGTAGCAAAAAAAAGAAGCTATTATGAAATAGAAGGTTTTCAGGAAGCCATTAAGCAATTTAAAGCCTTTACTTTGAAAACTGAAGACAACTATAATCTCCAAGGATTGATTATTGTTCCCTCAAGAGCTGCATTTGCTAAAGATCCTCACTATCCTTATCTAGAACAGACCTCTACAGGAATATATAGAAGCTTGAACGACTATACTTTCTTTTTTAATTTTCAGCTTTATAGCGCCAAACCTAGAAGTTTGGAAGAAGAATAAAATCAGTACAAAATAACACCTGCTTTTCGGCAGGTTTTTTTATTGCCAAATCTGTTGTAGCACGTCTAAGGATACCGGATGTTTAAAATCTGGAAGGTGCAGGCTATAGTACACCAAAATACTCTCTAAAAGTTTTCGCTTGGTTTCAGTGTCTAGTTTTACCCTATAACCTTTCTCCAATATTTGCCGCCAGCATGAGGAGATCTTTTCATCAAAAACATGATGAGAGGCTCGCATTTCGAAAACACCCTGATGAGGGTTTAAATAGAGCGCGTCTTTTAAGAATAAAGGTTTTATACCGAGGTCTTGGGTAAGAAGTATAAAAAAATGAATATGCGCCGAGAGATTCTCGTCTTTAATTTCATTCAGAAAGTCATAAATTTTACCATATATCTGCATATTCTGTCCCTCGTTTCTGAGTATTCCGCTTAACATATCCGCTGTAAAAAATTGCAAAGCACTGGTCTTTATATTCTCTTCAGGGAAATCTCCTTGAATCTGTAAGTGAGAAATGCTAGGTAGCTTGGATGCTTTGCTAGGGCTAATGAAAAAGCTAATTTCAACCAATAAATGTAATAAAGCCTTTTTTTTATTTTTTTTAGCATAAATTCCCTTTAAAAAATAACTTTTATAGCCTTCGCTATAAGTGTAAATGTGGAGCACTGCATCGGTATCCCCATATTTTAGGTATGAAATAAGAAAGCCTTTGTCCTCTACCATTTTAATCCATTAATAAGGTATAAATAATCCATTTCAAAGATAAGCCTTAATACTATATTTTATAGAATAATACTCTAAAAACACATGAAAAATGCCTAAATTTGAGGTTTAATTTACATATCATGAATAAATTATCCGGAGTAGGAGTTGCATTGGTAACACCTTTTAATGAAGATTTATCCGTGGATTTTGATGCGCTAACGAAATTAGTGGAATTCAATATTGAAAACGGAACCAGTTATTTAGTCGTTTTAGGCACTACTGCAGAAGCTGCAACACTGAATGAAGAAGAAAAGGATAAAGTAGTCAAACACATTGTAAAGATCAATCGGGATCGGCTTCCTTTGGTACTAGGGATCGGAGGCAATAATACAGCCGAAGTTATGAGAAATATCCAAGAAACCGACACTTCATCATTCGCCGCTATTCTATCTGTTTCTCCCTATTATAATAAACCAACGCAAGAAGGTATTTATCAACATTATAAAGCTTTAGCTTCGACTGGAAAGAATATTATCCTCTACAATGTACCTGGTAGAACCGGACAAAATATTGAAGCATCCACCACGCTAAGATTGGCTACTGAATTTCCTAATCTTATCATGATTAAAGAAGCTTCTTCTAATATTAACCAATATTTTGATATCCTACGTCAGAAGCCTGAACATTTTAACCTGGTATCAGGAGACGATGAATTTGCCTTAGCCGTTACTTTAGCAGGAGCCTATGGTGTGATATCGGTAATCGGACAGGCTTATCCTAAAGAATTTTCACAGATGATTCAGCTAGGCTTAGCAGGTAAGGCTAAAGAAGCTTATAAAATCCATAATAAAATGGTAGCCATCACACGCCTTATTTTTGCAGAAGGAAATCCTGCAGGCATTAAGGCTGTACTCGCCGAAATGGGACTGATAAAAAACTATTTAAGGCTACCACTGGTAAAAGTTTCCGAAGGTTTACAGCAAAAACTAAAAGCAGAAATGTTAAAAATATAAGGAATTTCATAAATAATCTGCCTACCAATAACCTCCCCCCAATCCACTTTAGAGGAGGTTGTTGGTCTCTCTCCTTTAATTTTTGTTAAATAAATATCAACTAATCTTAGCCCACTTGTTTTTACCTTTATACTGTCGGATATAATAATCCTTCATTTTCTGATGACCCGGCAAGGATAAAAGCGGATCTATTTCAAGCAATTTTTCTACACTTTGCTTGGCTGCTTTAATGATATTAGCATCCTGTAGAAGATCTAATTTTTTAAAATCAATCACTCCACTCTGCTGGGTACCCAATATATCACCAGGACCCCGTAACTGCATATCGACTTCTGATATTTTAAACCCATCCTGAGTCTCCACCATGGTACTAATCCGCTTACGACCTCCTTGTGTGATTTTATCAGAAGTCATTAATATACAATAACTCTGCTCGGCTCCTCTTCCCACACGTCCACGCAACTGATGTAGTTGAGATAAGCCAAAACGTTCTGCACTTTCGATGACCATCACTGATGCATTTGGAACGTTTACCCCCACCTCTATCACAGTAGTCGCCACCATAATCTGAGCTTTTCCACTAGCAAAATACTGCATTGCGGCTTCCTTTTCATCTGGCTTCATCTTCCCATGCAGCATGACCACATCATAGTCCGGAAAAGGGAAAACCTCTTTTATAGTATCAAAACCTTCATTTAGATTTTTATAATCCAATGTTTCGCTTTCCTCTATTAACGGATATACAAAGTAAACCTGTCTCCCTTTAGCTATTTCTTCTTTTGCAAAATTATAGATAAAAATACGGTCTTTCTCTCTTCGATGAGCCGTTATAATAGGTTTTCTCCCCATAGGCAGTTCATCGATAACGGATACCTCCAAATCAGAGTAAAAACTCATGGCCAAGGTCCTCGGAATGGGTGTGGCAGTCATGACTAAAATATGGGGAGGTGTGGTATTTTTAGCCCACAATTTAGCACGTTGGGCCACTCCAAACCTATGTTGTTCATCAATAATACCCAATCCCAGTTTTTTAAACTCAACCTGATCCTCCAGTAAGGCATGTGTCCCGACTAGAATAGGTAAACTTCCTTCCTTCAGCATACGGTGAAGGACTTTTCTCTCCGATGCTTTTTTAGAGCCTGTCAACAGCTTTACCTCTATCCCTGTGCCATATAATAAATCAGAAATACTATTAAAATGTTGCTGTGCTAAAATTTCGGTCGGGGCCATTAGACAACTCTGAAAGCCATTATCCAAAGCGATAAGCATAGCCAGTAAAGCCACCATAGTTTTGCCAGAACCAACATCTCCCTGCAGGAGTCTATTCATCTGTACGGGGAGTTTCATATCACTACGTATTTCCTTTAATACTCGCTTTTGAGCATTGGTGAGCTCAAAAGGGAGGTGATTTTCATAAAATCGATTAAAATAAGCACCCACTAAAGGAAAAGGATTCCCTAAGGAATTGGTTTTATGATGCTTTTTTTTTAGGGCATACCCCAACTGAAAGAAAAAAGCTTCTTCAAATTTTAATCTCTGATCCGCTGCTTTCTGCCATTGCATATTTGAGGGGAAATGTATATTGCGGATAGCCTCTAAACGGGAGATCAATTTCAAACCTTGCATAAGGTCTACAGGAAGATTTTCATCAAGCAAAACAGGGAGATGCTGTACCACCTCATTCAGAACACGCTGAAAAAAACGATTATTAACTCCATATTTTGTTAGTTTTTCACTTCCTGGATATATGGGTAAAAGAGTATGGGAATTTTCAGTATTCTCCTTTTTCTCAATTTCAGGATGGGGCATAGAAAATATATTATTGAAAAGCTGCACCCTACCAAATATAACGACTTCTGTATTCAAGGGAATCTGCTCTCTCATCCATTTGGAATATTTAAACCAAACCAACTCTAAGCTACCAGTATCATCTCTAAATTTTGCCACTAGGCGCCTACCTTTTGCATAGACAACCTCTTGAATATCGGTTATTTTTCCTTTCAAAGAGATTTCGTTATTCATCTCGGTTAACTCTCCCACTTTGTAATGCCTACTCTTATCGATATACCGAATGGGGTAAAAGTTTAGAAAATCTTCTACTTTATGAATATCTAAATTTTTTTTTATAATCTGGGCGCGCTCAGGCCCTATTCCTTTTATATATTCTATGGGGGTTACTAGTTCCAATTCTTATTATTTGCCGTTCGAATTTCGGAAAAAGTAACGGATTATAAAAGTTTTGATGATTTTAGCCCATATAAAACTAATTTAGCTTAAGAAATAAATAGCTAATCTGAACAATCCCCTCTTCGTTTATTGATAATACTCTAATTAAAATTTTCACCCTTTCTTATTTTAATAAATACAGAAAATGAGAATAAAATTAGGGGTTCTCCGAAAAAACAATTTTGACATGGAATAGATATTTACTTATAATTTGAATAAGATTTACTTAAAATTAAAATCTTATAAAGACAAAGAAGAACTGAGCTTTTTACTATTGCTCTAAAACGATGAAAAAGTATATTGTGCATAGCATTAGCATTCAAAAAAAGAGGCTGCACAAAAATGACAACCTCTCTCTTATAATATTCTTATACTTGGAATTTTCGAATGGCTTCCAAAGTTTTATCAATTTCCTTTTCCTTAATGGCATCGGATATAAACCAGGTTTCATAACCACTAGGAGGTAAATAGATCCCTTCAGCCAATAAATGGTGAAAAAAACGATTAAACAATCCATGATCAGCCTGTGTGGCCTCTTGGAAATTAGAGACTTTGTCTATATTAAAAAATAAGGACATCATGCTTCCAAAACGATTAATACAATGCTGGATACCTTTACGACTCAGTATGGTGGATATTTCGCGATGTAAAATTTCTGTAGTCTTATTAATTCGATTGAAAAATTCCTTATCCCGTTGGATCAATTGCAAGGTGGTTAGTCCTGCACGCATCGCCAGAGGATTACCACTTAAGGTACCCGCTTGGTATACGCTGCCTAATGGAGAAAGACAATTCATAATTTTATCACAAGCTGCAAATGCCCCTACAGGTAAACCTCCCCCTATAACTTTCCCAAAGGTTACAATATCCGCATTGATACCTAAAGCTTCCTGTGCCCCCCCTATGCTAAGGCGGAATCCCGTCATCACTTCATCCAAAATAAGCAAAGCCTGATGCTCATCACAAATCTTTCTCAGCTGTTGTAAAAACTGACCTTCAGGCAGAACACAACCCATATTGCCAGCTATAGGCTCTATGATAACGGCTGCAATCTGATTTGGATATTGCCTAAACAAATCCTTTACCTGATCTGCATCATTATACCGGGCTAAAAGGGTATCCTGTGCGGTAGCTTTTGTAACCCCTGGGCTATTGGGATCCCCAAAAGTTGCCGCCCCACTTCCCGCTTTGATCAGAAATGAATCGGAATGCCCATGATAACAACCTTCGAACTTAATAAATTTATCCTTTCCGGTGTAACCTCTTGCCAAGCGAATAGCACTCATACACGCTTCCGTACCAGAAGAGACCATTCTAATTTTATCCGTATTAGGTACTACACTGGTAATGAGCTTTGCAATATCGTTTTCTAATGCTGTAGGTGCCCCAAAGGAGAAGCCTGAAGCGGCCTGCTCCTGAATAGCTTCTAGTACCATAGGATGGGTGTGCCCCAGAATTGCTGGGCCCCAAGAGTTAATAAAGTCTACATATTCTCGATTATCCTCATCCGTAAGATAAGCTCCCTGAGCTGATTTCATAAAAACAGGAATTCCTCCTACAGATTTAAAAGCCCTAACCGGAGAATTTACCCCCCCCGGTATATAACGTTGTGCTTCATCAAAAAGAGCACTACTTCTTTGGTATAACATTAATTTCTAGGTTTTCTCGAATCTAAATATATGAGCTGCCCGGCAACCGGTTGAGCCCCCATATTCATTCTGTTTTTTCTATAAAGTTTCTTGAGTTTTATGGCAAATTTTTGGGAAATATCATACATAGTCTCTCCCGCCTTTGCATGGTAAAATTTTTGGTTTCCGGATCTGTTTTTCGCCTCTAGAAATATAATTTGATTTTTCTGAAGTTGAGTTTTTTCTAATTCGTTATATCGCATCAATCTGGATACTGAAACTCCATATTTTTGAGCGATATAAAAGAGGTCTATTCTCGCTGGAATAACAATAAATTTAAGACCTCTATTGGGGTGATTTTTAACCAGAATATTACTCAATATAGCCTGTGGCATCATTACCTTCACAGGCTCAGGTTTCTTTGTAGATTCTGAATACACAGGCGTTTGAACGGGGATATCTCTATTTTTTTTATTCTGGGAAACTTGCGCCATGAATACGGCATCATTTCTCAAATCTGGATACATGTTGAGTAGGGTTGCATATACCTCTTCACTTGAGACAGTATCAAATTCGTATAGCCTATATTTTTCTATCTTATTGATCAGAGCAGGTGCATAACTACGACTAGTCGCGTATCCCGATGTTTTTAAACCATACGCCCAGCCTCTATAATCCTGCATATCTAAAAGGAAGAGCGGATTGTAGTGCCTTCTTGTGGTAAGAAATAACGAATGATCTCTATAAGATTCTCGTGGTGAATCGTATACTCTAAAACACTCATTAGGAGCATCATCGGTATGTGTCATGGTTTTTCCGGTCCAGGTTTCTTTACATTTAATTCCGAAATGATTATTACCTTCCTGAGCTAGGCGACTCTGTCCTCCGGAAGTTTCCAGTAACCCCTGTGCTAGGGTAATACTTGCCGGAATTCTATATAATTCCATTTCCTCTACTGCATAAGGAGCAAATTTTTGAATATATTGCTCTTCAGTATTCCACATCTGTGATTTTGCTAAAAATACTGACACAGCAAAAACTAAACTTAATAGTTTCTTCATAACTTAATATCTATTGTATTTCTGTTTTTTTTTCTCAATAACTGATTGGCTCCTCCAATCCCTTGTAAGCCACCAGTATGGAATGCCAGAACTCTGCTGCCCATCGGAAAAAAATCTTCTTCTATCAACTGTAATAATCGCATCATCATTTTACCGGTGTACACAGGATCAAGAGGGATGTTATACGTTATCCAGAAGTGATTTATAAAATGGACCATCAATTCTGTTATTTTACCATATCCTCCATAATCAGCCTCATAAAAACAAAAATTGGACTTGCCTCTTAACTCCTTTACGTTTTCTAAAAGACGCTTATCTTTTACAACTTTGAAGCCAATAATCTTTTGATTTTCTTCAGCATGCCTAGATATTCCAGCCAAGGTTCCCCCTGTCCCCACAGCTGTGCAAAGATAATCAAAATCTTTTGTTCGCTCATTCAACATAAATTTCACTCCTTCAGTGGCTTTTAGGTTACTCCCTCCCTCCGGAATAATAAGCGCATAGGGAAATTCTCTTTTCAAATCATCAGTCAGGGTATCTTTATTACGATACATTTCTCTAGTGACAAAGCGAAAGCCCATCCCGTTTTGAGAAGCTCCGTGAAGGGTATAATTATCCGAAACTTTTTCCCTCCATTCTTCTCCTCTTATAATTCCAAGAGTAGGTATATTAAAAATCTTGCCAAAAGCAGCCAGTGAAGCAATATGATTAGAAAAAGCTCCTCCGAAAGTGATAATAAAAGGTCTTCTGGGTCGACTTTCTAAATAACTATTGACATTGTAAAATAATTTCCAATATTTATTTCCAGAAATATCAGCATGTATCAAATCTTCTCTTTTAAGAAAGAGCTCTACTCCTTTTTTGTTTATAATTCTTTGAATGGGAATTTCCGATGTAGGAAATTGTAACATATTACCAATATTTTATAAAATTCCAAAACTTTCTGTGGCGAAGGTAATCTATATCTTCTTCTTTATCGTGAGCTTCTCTTTCAAAAGAAATGGAGCGGTAGGCTTGATAAGGATCTCCGAGTTTTATTCTCTTCAAAATATACTCAAGTCCGTAAAGCAAATAGAAAAAAATAATCAGCAATTCCAATTGCTGACGTAAATGGATTTTTTCATGATTCAACAATACCTCATCTCGTCTTAATTCCTTTTTATTCAATATAATAAAAGGATACAAGGCCATCGCTGTAATTTTTGTATTTTTGAATAAAGATCTACAGACTAAAATCATTTTACAAAGATAGAAATCATTTAAGATTTTAACTTATGCAAGATAATTCCATCCAAGAAAATAAAGACTTTTATTACAGTAAACAGGGTTATAAAGTGTTCACAGAGAAATTTCATTTAAGGCGCGGTTATTGCTGTAAAAGTGGATGTAAGCACTGTCCTTATGGATATGATAGAAAGACAGATACCTTTAATAAAAAAAAATAATTTATTTACACACTTATGAAAAATTACCTATTCATAGTTTTAGTCTTCTTACTGAGCCTAGGCGCCTGCAGCCCATTTATGGTGAAATCGGATTATGACCGAAGTGTAAGCTTTAAGCAGTACAAAACCTATGAGATTCGTCAAAAGGATCTTAAGTTGAATGATATTGACAGGAACCGGGTGATCAGTGCTATACAGCAGCAAATGAATGCTAAAGGGATGACAGAATCCTCTTCTCCCGACCTGATTATCAACCTTAAAGCCTCCCATAAACAAATTCGAGATATTCAGATGGGTTCCCCTTGGAGTTGGGGTATCGGATGGGGATGGGGTGGCCCAGCCTGGAGTTTAGGCTGGGGATATAACAGAAGTTATACCTCCTATTATAACCGTGGAACACTAGTATTAGACTTTATTGATGCACATTCTAACAAACTAGTATGGCAAGGTATCGGAAGCGGGCTCAATATTGACCGACCCCAATCTAAAGCGAAACATATTCCTACTATGATCCATGAGATATTAAAAAATTATCCTCCACGCCCCTAAAAAGGTATAATTATACCTTTTCTTTTAATCATTTTGCATAAAAAAGGTGAGTAACATAATCACTCACCTTATAGGTATATATTTTTGACCATTACAGTTCAACTTCTATTTCCCGATCACTTCTGTAATAGGTTTTCCTATACTACCACTAGGGAATTGAATCTTTAGCAAAGCGGAAAGAGTGGGTGCAATATCAGTCATATTATAGGGTTGGTTAGATTCTCCCTGATTGATTTTCCATCCCATGAAGATTAAAGGAATATGAGAATCATAAGAATTCCATACGCTATGAGTGGTCCCTTTTTTTACATATAAAGGAAGGTAACCATCTTTAGGAATGATTTGAATATCGCCACTTCTCTCCCAATTATAACCATTAATCACTCTTGATTTAATGGGTTCAGGAACAGGAGACCTAGCAATTTCATCCATATTGATAGCATATAAAACTGCAGGATCTTTTCTCAATACATCAATGAAAAAATTTTGTACTTCGTCTAGGGCTATTTTATGATCGGATATTAGTTTTCTATCCAAATAAATCTGATAATTCTTTGTTGCTGCAATCAAATGATCGACTCCAAATTTTTGCTTTGCCTTCTGATTTAATTTTGATTTATTATTCTCTCCAAAAAAACCGGCTGGCATTTTATGAGCTCTCATAAATTCGACTGCATGGGCTGCTCCATGATCTGCAGTAAGAAAAACTAAATAATTGTCTTTGCCTATTTTTGCATCTAAATTTTTGAAAAAATCTGATAAATCTCGGTCCAATCTCAAATAAGTATCTTCTACTTCTATAGAATTGGGGCCAAAATGATGACCTACATAATCTGTAGAGGCCAAATTAACCGTAAGGAAATCGGTAACCTCATCAGCCCCCATTTGATTCGCCTCTATAGCAGCCTCTGCTAATTTAAGGCTTAGGGTATTCCCAAAAGGGGTGGTACGAATAAGTCCTTTTTTAGCCTCATAATCCTTTGCTAAATCGGTATAAGGGAAAGTAGGTGTTTTTTTACTTCCCAAAAGATTTTCCCATGGCACATCATCTGGAGAACTCTCCGTATACTGCTGTATAGGTAAGAGCGTACTCCAGCCATTTGCTACTAATTGAGCCGGAATATTTTTAGCATTGAAAGCTTGTACCCACTTAGGAAGTTCTTTAGCATAATAACTACTGGTGATAAATTTTCCCGTGGTATCATCGAACCAGAATGCACCGGTAGGGTTATGACCTGCAGGTAAAATGGAAGCTCTGTCTTTAAGAGATATGCCTATAATTTTTGAATTAAAATTCGTCTCTAATCCTAACTGGTCAGTAATAGTCGTAGCCCAAAGATTCCGAGGCGAATGTTGCCCGGAAGCATTCGAGGAGCTACCGATAGGATGCACCGTATCGTCAGCAGTACAATAGATGTTTTTTCCTTGCTCTCGATCGTACCAATCGTTTCCCGCAATTCCATGAATAGATGGAACGGATCCTGTAAAGATAGAAGTATGACCAATAGCCGTTACAGTAGGAACGTAATCTATATGGACGTTGTTTAATGAATAACCAGAACTCAGCAATCTCTTGAAACCGCCTTCGCCATACTTGGTATAATAACGGTAAAGATAATCCCAGCGCATTTGATCGACAATCAAACCTACCACTAGTTTAGGCCTAGGCACAGACTGTTTCTGTTGAGCGCTGAGCATTCCGGAAATCAATATAAGCCCCCATAAGTATTTTCTTAGTCGTATCATAATTATTTTTTTATGGATATTCTTAACTTATACAATCCTGCTCAATAGGAGTGTGTCCTTCCCATTTATCTACGGTAGTAGTGGCTAATGCATTTCCTAACACATTGGTCATGCTACGCGCCATATCACAAAAATGGTCTATCGGCAAGATTAAAGCAATGCCTTCTGGTGGAATTCCAAACATAGAACAAGTGGCTACTACCACGATAAGCGAGGCTCTAGGTACCCCTGCAACCCCCTTACTGGTAAGCATTAAAACCAGTAGCATTAACAACTGTTTTTCAATTGGCATATGGATATTATAGACTTGAGCGATAAATAAAGATGCAAAAGTCATATACATCATACTGCCATCCAAATTAAAAGAATAACCCAATGGCAAAGTGAAGGAAATAATTTTACTCTGTGCTCCGAACTTTTCCAGCTCCTCCACCAATTTTGGGAATACGGCTTCTGAACTGGTTGTGGTAAAAGCTACAAGTAAAGGAATTTTAATATGCTTAAGCAAATCCTTTACCCTTTTCCCAAGTATTAGATAACCCACGGAAAGGAGTACAATCCATAAACAAGCAATTCCCAAAGCGAAAGCCAATAAGTAATGGGCATATAGGGTAAATATTTGAAAACCATACTTTGCTACCGCTGCAGACACCGCCCCGAGGACTCCTAAAGGTGCTACCCACATCACATAGTTTACCATAATGAGTACGACATGAGCGATTTTATCTAAAAATTCGGTCACCATTTTCCCTTTTTCTCCATAGGCGCCTAATGCCACCCCAAAAATTAATGAAAAAATAACAATTTGCAAGATTTCGTTAGTGGAAAAAGCTTCGAATATACTTCGCGGTATACTATGGTTAATGAAGTGCTCTAAGCTAAATTCATCATAGTGTTTTAGTAAATCTCCGGCATCGTGAACCTGCAATACAATATCCGTACCTTCGCCTGGTTTCATCACATTCATCATCATTAAACCTATTAATAGAGAGGTTAGAGTAGCACTGATAAACCAAAGCATGGCTTTACCTCCGACACGGCCTACCATCTTCATATCTCCCATTTTGGCGATGCCTACCACTAAGGTAGAAAATACCAATGGTGCTATAATCATCTGCACTAGCCGAATGAATAAAGTCCCTAAAAGTTTAATATTGTTAGCAAAACTATCTATAGTATCCTGTGGATAATTAAAATGAACTATGGCTCCTATAGCCACTCCCAATACAAGAGCAGCAATAATTGCAATAAAAAGTTTATTTTGTCCTTTCATAACATTTAATCTTCTGTAAATATTTTTAAATTTCTATTCGTTGTATATACCTTAATTAAAATTAAAAACCTCTTAGGAAAATGAGGCTTAAATATTATTCTTCTATAATTTGGTAAGAAACTTGCATTATACCTATTCTTAGGTCCCCTAATTTTTTAAAGGCAGCTTTGGTAATGTCAAATCCCCTACCCCTATGCAGAGGGCCCCGATCGTTCACCTTAACGGTTACAGTGTCCCCAGTAGAGACATTGGTAAGCAATACTTTGGATCCAAAAGGCAAACTTACATGAGCTGCTGTAAATTTATTATTGTCAAAAATTTCTCCATTGGAAGTTTTCCGACCGTTGAAAGAATCGCTGTAATAAGAAACTTTTGTTAATTTTTCTTTAGCTGCTTGCTTATCTTTAACCAGACTACAAGCCAACGCAGGGAGTACTGCCAATAAAAATAGAGGTCTACTCATAAACTTACCAATTTCATTCGGGGTCAAAAATAAGAATTTTTATTTTAATCAATTTTTGATAGAATCATCGGCTAATCGAATGCACTAAAAAGTGGAGTATAAGCCTATACACATATTCACAAAATCAGACTTTTAGCTGATTTTATAAAGGTTTTCACTAAGCTTTTTAACTTTAATGATACAATACCCGATATAAGAGGGAAGCCCCTAATCCCTTCTTGATGTTTGGGGACAAAAGGTTTATTTTTATATAAAAATTATTGTCCCTTATTTTTCAATGAATAAATATGAAAGGAAAATTCTTTGAAAGAGTTAAATAAGCCTCCCCAGCAACAGATCTCTATGTTCGAAAAGATTATCCTCTTATTAACGAGATAAAAATTTTTTTTTTTTAATATCTCTACCTTCTACCTCCCCCGGAACCTCCTCCAGAACCTCCATTTCTATTCCTTTCATTTTCGAAGCCATTGTCCCCAGACCCTGATTTAGGAATTTCTTCTCTTATCTGGTAAAGTTCATCTCCTGCTACTGTTCTCATCTGAGCATAGACCGGAAATCCATAAAAATTACGATCATATTTTATATTAAATATGGAATATAAATTCTCCAGAGAAGTCCCCCAAAATGGCTCTGTACTTTTATCACCTGTAGTAAGAACGGTTACCACAGATTTCGATAAAATATCGGTTGCTTCTTTGGTATATTTTCCTCCTCCAGAGATTTTCCAAATATTAAAGGTTGCCTCAATGGCTGTTTTGATTTTGGAATATTGATATTCGCTTTGGATGGCTAAATAAGCATATTTACCATAACTTACCTGCTTGGTATAATAGGGGTTGCTGCTAAAAAATCTTCCCACTGTGCTACCATCTCTTCTACCTCCATCAGGATTTCCTTTAAATTTTTTAGCATCTTGATTGTACTCATCTGATTTAAAAAAACCATGAATATTGGATTCAAATACAACATCAAAAGATGTTCCTATGAGCCTTGCTAAGTATATGGTTTTGTATTTCTTATTTTGAGAATTTTGGGACATGTTCGCCGTAAATAGAGCACCCAGTCCCGCATTAAAAGAAAAGGCTTTCTGCACGTCTGAATATGTAAAACACTCTGTTGCAGAATAGTCTACCTGTTTTTTAACACCTGAATTAATGTAATTATTAAAATTTCGTGAATTGACCGCTTGCGATAATTTTGTACTATAAATAGTAAAGCCTTTTTCATTGTCTATATCTTCAATTACATAAGGATCAGAAAAAGAAAAAATTAAATCATAGGGTTTTTTGGGATATCTAACTTCAGCATCAAAAGTAAAATTCTGAATATTTTTTAAGGGGTATACGGCACCTGGATATACACTTAGAGAGTTAATTCTGATATTACTAGCTAATACTACTTTGTTTTGCTCAGTACTTAAAGGATTATAAGAATAATCCCCTATAAAGATATCGTGGCTATCACCATTTGAAACATCCCAACTAAAAGGTATATTATCAAAACGACCCGCCTGCTGATCCTTAGAGATTATATTTTCACCCTGAGGGCCTTCTCTACTACATGCAAGATTGAACAATAGGAGGACCCAAGCTAATAATAGGAATAATTTTTTTTTCATTTCGTGTGTTTTTCATTTTGTGTTTTTTCAAGGATATAAAAAATTAAAGACTTAATACTTTACGTATTTTTCTGCCATCTATAAACTAATAGTACTATTATATAGTAAATATAGTAAATAATATTAAAAACAAAGCAGACATAACATAATTTTATTTATTATCATAAGGTAAGCAGTTACCTAGATAGAAAAACTTTCTATTTTATTCACCCTACTCTTTAATATTTATATGCACTTTCATATTAATTTCAGGCCTCTATTTACATTAAAATAGGAGGCTAATCTATAGAGGATTAGAGTTAAGCCATACTTCATGGCAACCTAAAAAGGGGTTCCATGCCCTTTTTATAATTTTATTTTCTAAAGTAGGAATCTCACTTACTCCCCCTTACATAATGAATATTTCACAACGCAATTGCAAGTGATTACTCTCAAGAAAATATTTTAGTATAATTAAATCTACAATTTAAAAAGCGAGAACACACCCTACTTACTTTTTAAATATACGAAAGACATGATATACCAAATTCTAATATATAGAAACAAGAAATATAAAAATGATTCATTTTTTACATTTAAAATTTTCATGGTGACTTTTATAAATTCTCCATCCCATAATTCTCTTTTAGGGCTAAGCCATATAAACAAATATTGCAGAAAAAAGGCGGGGTTATCGCACTACTGAAATAACCCCGCCTTTTTCACTTACCAAAAGAGAGATCCCTTATACAACTATTTTTTTTTCTCTGTTAATTCGACATTATAACCCTTGGTATCATACTTCATTAAACTTCCTGTAGCGGCATCTACTGCCCACCCGATGAGTCCAAACAAATTAATAATAGATACAGGGTTAAACTTTCTGTCAAGTCCAATTGCTTTTGTCTCATAGCCTTCCTTTTTAATTTCTACCGAACGATCCGTGAGTGAACGACTTACCTTAAAAGAACAAGGTGTAGTACACTTCTCCACCCCTCTATCGTAAACTTTAGCCCCTTCAGGTTTTGTTGTTACGGTTAATGAGTCGGTAGTCCCAGTAAAAATTGTAGCACATGAGGTAACCGAAAATGTCAAGACAGACATAATGAAGATAGTAGAAATTTTTTTCATAGATTTAGAGGCTGTTTAAATTTGTGTAGAAAATTTTGTTAGGAAGGTTTTCAGAAGTTGGATATTTGGAAAAAAAGGGATTAAATACCCAACTGATCTAACTGAAAACCAATGGCAATATATAAAGAAAA
>NZ_JAAABJ010000211.1 GCF_009904105.1 Elizabethkingia argenteiflava
AGCCAAAAATTATTATTATTTTGATGAAGAATTATATAAACGAAGGTTCAATATAGAGAAAGCAAATGCTTGGCTGGATAGTTTCAAAGCATTATTTATACGATTTGAAACTTCTGTAATAACATGGTATTCTTTGCATTATATTGCTTTTGTTATTTTATTCCTCAGAAAACTAATAGTTTAAAGAAGTTCTCTATTAAAAAATCAGGCGAATACTCTGATTTAAAATATTAAAACTCTCTCCCTATGCTTTTTATAGGTCATCTATAGCCATCCTATGGCTGCGAAAACACATCAGAGTACATTTAAATTAAATGGCTACATGGGTAAAATGAGAATATTAAAACTCGGCAAAATAGAAAAATACGATTTTTGATAATAGGTTATAACAAAAAAGAGCGTACAAACAATGGGTTAGATGCTTTATAAATTTGCCACTAAAGACCCACGCTAGAGGGCTGTTTTAATCGTTTCTTGTGAAAAAACTTTGGACAACTTCAGCATCAGTAAAACAAAATAAATTCAAATGAAATTCCACATTGAAATATGCTTATTATGCCATTGTATAGCAATCTGCAAAAATAGATCAGCATCAAAATTCCACTTGCATAAAATTCCAATCCAGGGTATCGATTATAGTCAGGTGATTCGTTTTTACAGACAATCCTGTAAGTATTTTTAGCACCTGCATGGCCATCATCGTTCCTACCATTCCGGGTAAAGGTCCCAAAACACCATACCGATCACAGTTAGGTACTTGTTCTGGTGAGGGTTCCTGGGGGTATAAATCCCTTAAATGCTTGCTTCCCCGATAATTAAATACCGCTACCTGTCCTTCAAAAGCAAAAATACTCCCATACACTAAAGGTTTATCTAGCTGTACACAAGCATCATTCACCATATATCGGGTCTTAAAATTATCAGAACCTTCTACAATAATATCGTAATTCGAGATAATATCATGTACATTTTCAGCGGTAATTTTTTGGTATATCGGAACACATGTAACATTTGAATTTAAACATTGAACGAATTGCACCGCACTCTCTACCTTAGGCTTTCCTACGCTAAACTCAGTATGAATGACTTGTCTATTGAGATTGTGAAGCTCTACATTATCAAAATCTATAATCCCTAAACTCCCCACTCCGGCCGCAGCGAGATATTGAATTACAGGGCTTCCCAAGCCACCGGCGCCTACTATCAATACCCTAGCATCCATTATTTTTCTCTGACCAGATATACTGATTTCATCTATAAATATCTGTCTGCTATACCGATTGAAAATGTCATTTGCCTTCATTAACTGTAAGTAGTTGTTGATATAAAAATCATATTTATAATTTTTTAAGAATGCGTTCGCCTGAATTTAAAATAGATGATCCCAGTCTTTCATCACGGGTTCATACCCCCTGTTACGAATAACTTTTCTTATTTCTTCCATACTCCGCTCATCACTGGTTTCAAATTGCTGTAAAGATTGCTTATCTACAGCATACCCCCCAGGATTGGTCTTAGAAGCAGCGCTCATAGTGGTAGCACCTAAGGAAATAATATGATCTCGAAATCTTTCATTTTCACGAGTAGATATGGAAATCTCCAAATCTTCATTCCAGATTCGATAAGCGCATATCAATTGTAAGAGATCTCGATCAGTCATAATAAAATTAGGTTCTATTATCCCTTCCGCAGGTCTTAATCGGGGGAAGGAAACCGAGTATTTGGTCTTCCAATAACGCTTCTGAAGATAGTCGATATGTAAAGCATTAAAAAAACTATCCACTCTCCAATCCTCTAGCCCTAGAAGTACCCCTAAACCCATTTTGTAGAATTCTGCCTGCCCTAATCGGTCGGGGGTATCCAAACGAAATTCAAAATTGGATTTTTTACCTTTGGGATGGTATTCTTTGTAGACCTCGCGATGATAAGTTTCCTGATACACCAATACGGAATGAACCCCTGCATCTTTTAATGCCCTATAAGCGTCTAAAGATAAGGGCTGGAATTCTATAGAAATATTAGCAAAATGTGGACGCAGTAACCGAATGGCATTTAAGAAATAATCCAGTCCCACACTTTTATTGGCTTCACCGCTCACCAGCAAGATATGTTTTACGCCCATTGCTTTTAAAACACTGGCTTCAAGCATAATCTCTATATTAGAAAGCGTCTTTCTCTTAATTTTATTGTCGACACTAAAACCACAATATGTACAGATATTCTGACACTCATTACTTAAATATAGAGGGGCATACATCTGTATGGTTTTACCAAATCTTTTCTGGGTGAGCCTTTGGGTTTTCGCCGCCATAATTTCCAAGAAAAAGGCTGCTGCCGGAGAGATCATTAACAAAAAATCTTGAATATTTTTCTTTTTCTTCATCAATACATTTTGCACCTCTTCGGGAGTCGCCCCTTCAATTCTATTTTTTATTGTCTGCCAATCGTATTGAGCCAATATATCCTTAAATGTTCTCATTATTTTTTATTTTAGAATAAAAAGTGCAGATTATCCTCTTGTTTTTATTTCTGTGATGGGACTCGTGCTTCCACTAAAATCATCTCCCAAAAATGAAGTTAATGGACTAGAAGCTACAGCGGCAGACTGCACGGCCCCTAAACCGGCTTCAAATCCCCTTCTACCAGCTATCACAGCTTCTTTAAAGGCAATAGCCATCTGCACAGGATTTCCAGAAACAGCTATAGCAGTATTAACCAGCACAGCGTCCGCACCGAGCTCCATAGCTTTGGCAGCATCTGAAGGAGATCCTATCCCCGCATCTACCACTACAGGAACCTGACTTTGCTCAATAATAATTTCTAAAAAATCTAAGGTCTGTAAACCTTTATTACTCCCTATAGGTGCCCCCAACGGCATTACAACAGCAGTTCCCACATCCTCTAATCTCTTGCAGAGAACGGGATCTGCATGAATATACGGCATGACCACAAAACCTAATTTCACCAAAGTCTCCGTAGCTTTAAGTGTTTCTATAGGATCGGGTAATAAATAGCGTGGATCGGGGTGTATTTCTAGCTTTATCCAATCAGTGCCTAAAGCTTCTCGGGCCAGCTGGGCTAATAATACAGCTTCATCGGCGGTTCTAGCCCCTGAAGTATTGGGCAAGAGATGAACTTTGGGGAGCTGAAGAGCCTCCGAGAACTCATCGCTGTCGGATTGATGGTCTATACGCTTTAAGGCCGTGGTTACCATTTCTGTTCCAGAAGCCTTAATCGCTGCTGTCATCTGTGACAAATTACCAAATTTTCCGGTTCCCAAAAATAACCTAGAAGTAAAATTACGGTTTGCTATTTGTAAAGCAATCATTTCCATATCTTTTTTATAATTGAAATCATATGAGGGTTCTCAACAAGTAAACCGGAGATGGCGACCCCATAAATACCTGCTTTTTTAAGAGGTTCTATATCCTCTAAGCCTATCCCCCCTATAGCATAAACAGGGGGCAAGATTACTTGCTTTTTGTGATAAAAATCAAAAATTTTTCTGTAACCTTGTATTCCTAAAATAGGACTTAATTTTTCCTTAGTAGAAGTAAAACGATAAGGTCCTAAACCTATATAGTCACAAGATTCTCGGAGCCTCTGTTGTACATCAGAAATCGTATTAGCGGTACCCCCTATAATTTTATTATTTCCCAATATTTTACGGGCCTTCTCTACCGAAGTATCTGTTAAACCTAAATGTACCCCATCAGCATCTATGGCACTTGCAATCTGTACATAATCATTAATAATACAGGTAGCATCAAAGTCACGACACAGGTTTTTAAGTCTTAGAAAATGCCGCTCAGCTTCTGCCAAAGGAGGGTTTTTCCATCTTATTTGAATCCATTCGGCTCCATGTCGCAAGGCTTTTAAAATATTATTTTCCTGAATTTGTACGCTTGTTCCTTGTGATATATACTGCAATTTGGTCAACATTTTTTAATCTCTTTGTTATATAAATTATGTTTCCATTTTTTTTGGCATTCCACGAACGTTTCTACAGGACTTTCACTCTGCCATATTCCGCCCAAAAAGGCTACTCCATCGGCTCCGGCAGACAATACCTCGATCATGTTGTTCTGGGTAATACCTCCCAAGCCGATCAGCTGCACATACTTGTTGTTTTTTAGAGGTAAGTCCGACAAAACATTCCCTGTACCCCCATATCCTTCTTTAGAGATACTCGCAAAAACAGGTGAGAAAAAAGCATATGTCCACTCTTGTCCCAATTTATTAAAATCGTGTATGGAATGAGTAGAAGTAGAGAGCCTATAATGCGAATCCTTGTAGTCTATATGCTGGCCATCCTTTCTCTCTATCTCTCTAAAATGCAAACGGTTTATTCCAAAATCTTTCGCCATAAAATAATGAGAATGTAATACTAAATGGGAGTGATATTGTGAATCTATTCCCTCAATATAATCTCGTATTTCCTGCTCAGACCATGCATATTTTCGAACATGAAAACAAGATAAACCATTCTCTAACAAAGTATTTACCCAATACAACTCCTGCTTTACAGCTTTTTCTGGAGCTATAACTATCATCATATATATATCTTTTTTCCGTGTTTTACAAAATCTTCAGCTTTTTCGTTCATGCCCCTTTGTACAGTTTCTCGAATTTCCTGGGTAATTTTCATAGAACAAAACTTCGGTCCACACATGGAACAAAAATGAGCCACTTTGGCTCCCTCAGCAGGTAGCGTTTCATCATGAAATTCACGAGCAGTATCGGGATCTAAAGAAAGATTAAACTGATCCTCCCATCGGAATTCGAATCTAGCTTTACTCAAAGCATTATCTCTATACTGAGCCCCAGGATGACCTTTGGCTAGATCTGCTGCATGAGCGGCAAGCTTATAAGTAATTACACCATCTTTAACATCTTTCTTATTGGGCAGGCCTAAATGCTCCTTGGGGGTCACATAGCACAGCATGGCACAACCATACCAGCCAATGAGGGCAGCTCCTATGGCTGATGTAATATGATCATATCCGGGAGCGATATCCGTGGTAAGCGGACCCAAAGTATAAAATGGCGCTTCATCACATGCTAACAACTGCTTATCCATATTTTCTTTAATCATGTGCATAGGAATATGCCCCGGACCTTCTACCATGACTTGAACATCGTGCTTCCAGGCTATTTTTGTAAGCTCTCCCAAAGTTTCCAACTCTGCAAACTGTGCTGCATCATTAGCGTCTGCAATGGAACCTGGACGCAGCCCATCGCCTAAAGAAAAAGCCACATCATAACGCTTCATAATCTCACAAATATCCTCGAAATGAGTATATAAAAAGTTTTCTTTGTGATGGAACAAACACCATTTGG
This sequence comes from Elizabethkingia argenteiflava, assembly GCF_009904105.1. GTDB lineage: Bacteria > Bacteroidota > Bacteroidia > Flavobacteriales > Weeksellaceae > Elizabethkingia > Elizabethkingia argenteiflava. Next base: position 5,341 of record NZ_JAAABJ010000211.1, read on the forward strand.
CCATAATAGATCCTCCACGCGAAACAATGCCTGTTACCCGTTCCGCCGTCAGATGAATATAGCGTAAAAGTACACCCGCATGAATCGTAAAATAGGATACTCCTTGTTCGGCCTGCTCTATGAGGGTATCTTTAAAAATTTCCCACGTTAAATTTTCAGCAATACCTTTTACTTTTTCCAGGGCTTGATAAATAGGTACACTTCCTATAGGTACAGGGGAATTTCGAATAATCCATTCTCGAGTTTCATGAATATTTTTACCCGTGGACAAATCCATAATGGTATCCGCTCCCCAACGACAAGCCCAAACAGCTTTTTCAACTTCTTCTTCGATACTGGATGTTACTACACTGTTTCCTATATTGGCATTTATTTTGACTAAAAAGTTCCGCCCAATAATCATGGGCTCGCTTTCAGGATGATTGATGTTATTGGGAATAATTGCCCTGCCAGCAGCGATTTCATCCCGTACAAACTCGGCTGTAATTTTGCCCTTAGGGGTACGTGCCTCCCAACTATTTCCAGCGTGCTGCTTCCCCATTATAGGGGTCGCAGTCTCCAACTGTTCTATTTTCTGATTTTCCCGTATGGCTACATATTCCATTTCAGGTGTTATGATACCCTTTTTAGCATAATACAATTGGGTAACATTAGCCCCTGGCTTGGCAGCCATAGGTTTATGATTATACTTAAACCTCAAATCTTTAAGTTTGGAATCGGCTAAACGCTGCCTTCCATATTCCGAAGTCATATGAGGCAAGATGTCTACATCGCCCCTGTCTAAGATCCACTGCTCTCTGATTCTGGGCAAGCCCTTACGTACATCGATAACTGCTTCTTCCTGGGTATAAGGACCCGAAGTATCGTAAACGGTAACAGGAGGATTCGCTTCTTCTTTTCCTACACCCAAACGGGTAGGCGATAGAGCGATCTCACGCATAGCGACTCTAATGGGAAAAATTTTTCCCTCTATATATACCTTTCTAGAATTAGGAAATGCCTTTTGAGTAATTTTCATAATGATAAATTTTTAAATCCAGAATATTTAACCTCCCTGCGTAGCTGTGATAATAAGAATTACATCTTTATCCTGAAGAGTAGTGTGTATCCAATCGGTTTTAGGTACGACCCGATTGTTAATAGCTACAGCAATCCCCTGCGACTTGCCGAAAGCCTCCAATTGCATTAGCGTTTCCAAAGTGGAAGGTAAATTGTCGAAATATCTTTTTTTATGATTGATTGTGAGTTCCATTCCTTTCCGAAATTTTAAATATTAAAAAAACTTTAGGAATGGCCACGCCCATGCAGAATGCATCGAGATGAAAGCTATCTTTTCCCTACGCCAGTATAACCTGGATCAGGTATTGAGGGTAAAGTCTCAGCCCGCACACAGCGGACACCCCTAAAGTTAGCTCCAAAGGTATAAAAATTTATATTAAACAAATGAAGCTTTATTCCAAAATTTCATTTATATTTTGTAAAAAGACTTTCTTTTCTGTTCTTTTATTGCTATTTTTGATCTTATTTTCTAATGAAAAAGTTCATCCTCCCCTTCTTGGTTTTCGGAAGTATAGCTTTGGCACAAAAGCAATATATAACGCTCGTTCACGGGAATATCGAAAATACACCTCGGACTACCCTATCGACCAGACAAGAAGAAGAGTGTGACCTAAAACTCTTTGATTTTCTACAAAAGGGCTACCGAGCGACTCCAGCAAGAACACCTTATGAAACCTTGCAAGAAACTGACCAAGAAACTGACCAAGAAACCCTGCAAAAAATTAAAAAATTCGTAAGCTCAGGAGGACTGATCGCTTTAGATAAAAACGCTCATCCCTCTACGCCCTTTAATGATGTATAGAGCTAGCATAAGCAACCGAAGAAAAATCGAATTTTATAAATAAACCCGATCACAAATGCTAAAAAAATATAAACCTAAAGAAAGACTAACAAAATAAAAATGCTAAAAGCTCTAAATGTTACTAAAACCTATCAAGCAGGTAAGAAGGTAGCACTTAACAACTTCAGTATCGAAGTTCCCAAAGGGAGTATATACGGACTGCTAGGTCCTAATGGAGCCGGTAAAACTTCTTTTATCCGCATTATCAACCAGATTATACAACCTGATAGTGGACAGATATGGATCGACGAAAAAAGACTCACTCCTGAACATATCCAACAGATTGGTTATATGCCGGAAGAGAGAGGACTGTACAAAAACATGAATATTGGCGACCAGATTACCTATTTCGGCGAACTGAAAGGAATGTCCAAACGCCATGCCATCGCACAGGCAGAATACTGGTTTGATCAACTGAATATCGACCAGTGGTGGAATAAGAAACTCTCCGAATTATCAAAGGGAATGGCCCAGAAAATCCAATTTGTGGTGACTGTACTCCACCAGCCCAAATTGCTGATTTTAGACGAGCCTTTTTCAGGATTCGATCCTCTTAACGCCCAATTAATTAAGGATAAAATTCTTCAGCTCAAAGAGAAGGGCACCACCATTATTCTTTCTACCCACCGCATGGAATCTGTAGAGGAAATGTGCGATTATGTAGCTCTCATCAATCAATCTCATAAAATACTGGATGGAAAGATCTTTGATGTTCGCGAACAGTTTAAACGCAACCTATTTCATGTGGTATTGTCCGATATCGTAGACGAAGAATTTGAACGTTTTAAAGCACTATATAAGCCTGAGCAAATCCTGCATGAGCACGGACTGACCCACTTCCACATCCGAAATGAAAACGATACCAACACCCTACTGAGCGCCCTCATGCAGGTGGGCAAACTTCGGACTTTTGAAGAGAAAATCCCCAGTATGAATGAGGTATTCATCCATGCTGTAAAATCATAAAATTATAGTTTTATTTTTTAATACTGCCACTGTTTTATCTCGAATGATGAAATAAATTTTAGCTGTTTATCTAAATTTCTGATCAAAAAAAATGAGAAACGTCATACTGATTACCAAAAGAGAATATCTTACCCAGGTGAAAAAAAAATCTTTTGTGGCCCTCACACTTATGGGGCCTATTTTACTCTTGCTTTTTGGTGTTGCCATCACCTATATGTTTAAGGCAAACAAAACCCACTACAATATTGCAGTAGCAGACTATAGCGGGATTTTTTCCCGACTGGAAAATACAGATGATATCACCTATCAATATCTGGCTAAAAATACGGTACAAACGGTGAAAGAAACTCTTACCGAAACCAATGCTATAGATGGATTGCTCATGATTCCACCTTTAAAAAGTAAAGATTATAGCACCCTAGCCTCACAAACAAAACTCTTTACTAACAAACAAATCAATCTGGAATCCCGACAAAAAATGGCTTCCGGAATTTCGGATGAAATTAGAAAGTTAAAAATAAAAGATTTGGGCATTGATGAGTATCAGATTGCCAACCTCTCTCAAAATTTCGTTCTTTATACCCAAAACTTAAAAGATAAAAAGAAAGATGATGATGCTTTTCTTTTTGGTGTGAAATCAGTTTTAGCAGGTTTGCTCATGTATGCTACCTTTATGTTCATCATTATATACGGTGTTCGGGTAATGCGCAGTGTTCTGGAAGAAAAAAACAACCGGGTGGTAGAGATTATTATCTCCTCGGTAAACCCTTTTGAGCTTATGATGGGCAAAATTCTAGGGGTAACCTTAGTGGCCTTAACCCAGTTTATCATATGGATTAGTATGACGGTAGTTGCAGCCTTTTTTCTCAATCAAAAATACACCTCCCTATCTGCGGAAGCCACTGACAGCCCCTTGACTAAAATCGGCGACCTTCCGGAAGCACTCACCCTGGTCTCTCATAGCTTGCTCAGCATGGACTATATTACGATTATTAGCGTTTTTATCTTTTATTTTCTACTTGGTTATATTTTTTACAGTGCCATTTATGCAGCAGTAGGTTCAGCGGTGGACAATGAAACAGAAACCCAGCAATTTACTTTTTTTGCCATTCTGCCCCTAATGTTAGGCCTATATGGGAGCTTTAGCATTATGGGCAATCCGGAAGGTCCTTTGGCTTTTTGGCTATCAATAATTCCTCTCACCTCCCCTATTGCGATGATTGCACGAATTCCCTTTGGAGTACCGATATGGCAATTATTACTCTCCATGAGCTTAATGATGGCTTCGGTACTGTTTATGATTTTTGTAGCTGGAAAAGTCTATCGCGTCGGGATTTTAATGTATGGTAATAAAGCGTCGGCTCGAGAAATTTGGAAATGGATTAAGAGTTAAATATTATTTCCTAAATCAATATAAAGATCCCGACTTTTCGGGATCTTTATATTGATACTGTACCCTCTAAAATGTAACGCTTACTTATCTGAAAAATGGAGAAAAGTTCCCCCAGACATCTCAACGGGCTGGATGATACTTATTTTTGTGTTTAGAAATAACCCCCATTTTTTACAATGGTTTATCGTTTTACATTGTGATATATCCCAAACATAATAAAGCAAAATAAGTCGGTTCTCGTATTACATGAGAGATCTCTTCATAAAAAAAATCCCGGCAAGCCGGGATTTTTTTTATGTTTATGTATTTTATTTTTTCAGAAGTTTTGCAACGCTAAGTCCTATATCTGCAGGGGATTCTACCACATGCATACCACATTCCGTCATAATCTTCATTTTAGCCTGAGCTGTATCATCAGCACCTCCTACAATCGCACCAGCATGTCCCATCGTTCTACCTTTAGGAGCTGTTTGTCCGGCGATAAAACCTACTACAGGTTTGGTAGATCCGGAAGCTTTATACCACTTGGCAGCATCTGCTTCCAATTGCCCTCCAATTTCACCTATCATCACTACCGCCTCGGTTTCCGGATCATTAATAAACATCTGCAAGGCTTCTTTTGTAGTGGTTCCAATAATAGGATCTCCTCCGATACCGATCGCTGTAGAAACGCCAAATCCAGCTTTTACCACCTGATCTGCAGCTTCATAAGTAAGTGTGCCCGATTTGGATACAATTCCTACTTTACCTTTTTTAAATACAAAGCCTGGCATAATTCCGATTTTCGCTTCCTCGGAAGTGATAATCCCTGGACAATTCGGTCCGATCAAACGACAGTCTTTGGATTGGATATAGTCTTTTACCTTCACCATGTCAGCGACAGGTATGCCCTCAGTAATACAAACGATTACTTTAATCCCTGCATCTGCAGCTTCCATAATTGCATCTGCAGCAAATGCAGGTGGCACGAAGATAATACTTACGTTAGCCCCTACTTTTTCCACAGCTTCAGCTACCGTGTTAAACACAGGCTTTCCTAAATGCTCCGAACCGCCTTTCGCAGGAGTAACACCCCCTACGACATTGGTTCCATATTCTATCATTTGACCTGCATGGAAAGTACCTTCATTCCCGGTAAATCCCTGTACAATTACTTTCGAATCTTTGTTTACTAATACTGACATCGTTGATTATTTGTAAAATTATTTTTTTATTAGACTTCCGAATTGATCAGAGTCTGCTTAATTTAGCTACTTTTTTATAAAATTCTCTCGCGGGTTCTGCAGGCACACCAAAATAGGTTGCCTCTTTTAAATCCTTAGAAACTCCTGATTTTGCTAAAACGACGGTTTTATCTTCTATACTAATGGAAGAAGCGACGCCCACCTGCCCCCAAAGGGTAACGTCATTACCAATATTACAGCAACCTGCAATCCCTACCAGAGAGGCAATAAGGCAACGCTCTCCAATAATGGTATCATGTCCAATCTGTACCTGATTATCAATTTTAGTGGATTTTTTGATAAGAGTAACGTCTGTAACTCCCCGGTCCACGGTACAATTCGCACCTATTTCTACCCCGTCTTCCAGTACAACGTGCCCCACCGATTGAAGCTTCTCAAAAGCTTGAGCCGTTTTACGATAATAAAAAGCGTCTCCACCGAGAACCGTCCCCGATTGAACGATTACATAATTTCCGATCACCGTGCGATCACCGATCACCACATTGGGGTGTATAATACAATGCTCTCCGATCTTCACATCATTACCAATAACCACAGAAGGATGTATGAAAGTAGACTTGCCTACTTCCAGATGGTGTCTTTCTTCTTTAAAATCCTGTATCGGGGTAAAATGGGTATTAATCCTATTAAAATCTCTAAAGGGATCCTCCGAAATCAACAAGGCTTTTCCGTCAGGGCAAGACACCTCCTGATCTATTAAAATGACACTTGCCGGAGAGTTCAATGCCTTATCGTAATACTTGTGATGGTTAACAAATACTATATCCCCCGTGTTTACACGGTGAATTTCGTTTGTGCCTAAAATCTGAAAATCTGTATCTCCTACATAACGCGCACCAATCAATTCGGCGATGTCCTTGAGTTTTTGCGCTTTTTTAAATTTCATCAGCTTATTTTTTATATTCTCAAAAGTCTGATGGAACTGAGCAGAACATCACTCTTGAAAAGAATAATTAAACTGCTCCGTTTCATAAAACAAGTGGTGTCTTATTTAATTCTTTCAATATAGCTACCGTCTTCGGTGTTGATTCTAATTTTTTCTCCTGGTTCTATAAATAAAGGTACCAACACCCGAGCTCCAGTTTCCACAATAGCATTTTTAAGTGCATTGGTAGCAGTATTTCCTTTCACCCCTGGATCTGCTTCAATCACTTCCATGGTTACGGTAGGTGGTATTTCTGCTGATAATGGCGTCTCATCAGTCTCTTTAAGTATAATGGTTACTTCCTCACCAGCTTTCATAAATTGGGCATTTTCAATCATATCTTTATTGATATAGATTTGTGAAAAATCGTCATTATTCATAAAATGAAAGCCATTATCATCGTCATAAAGGTACTGAAATTTTCTGGTAATCACCCTAACTTCTTCAATTTTATGCCCTGAGGAGAAGGTGTTGTCTAAGACCTTTCCATTGGTTACACTTTTTAATTTTGTTCTCACAAATGCAGGTCCTTTTCCTGGCTTTACATGAAGAAACTCTATCACCTTATAAATATCGTTATTAAATTCGATACAAAGACCTTTTTTAATGTCTGCAGTTGTTGCCATTCAGTATATTTATTTCTTTTTTATTGTTTAATCTTTGGAAGATGTACCATAACCTTTTACGATGCCTCTCGGAGAGTTTTGTATAAATCCTAGTATTTCATCTCGCTCTGCTGTCGGTAAAAGTTCTTTCTCAATATATTCAATGGCCTGAGTGGTATTTTTCTTCATTTGAAAAACGGCTCTATAAATGGATTGAATTTCATATATTTTATCATTGGAAAAGCCTCTTCTTCTCAAGCCTATAGAGTTAATTCCAGCATAAGAAATAGGTTCTCTCGCTACCTTTATATAAGGTGGTATATCCTTTCTAACCAAGGTACCTCCAGAAACCATTACATGCTTCCCTATTCTGGAAAACTGGTGCACGGCACTAAGCCCCCCTATAAAGGCATAGTCATCTATTTCCACATGCCCTGCAATACCACAGCCATATACCAATACTACATGATCGCGTATAACACAGTCGTGTGCAATATGCACATTTGCCATGATGAGACAATGACTGCCTACCTGGGTATAACCTAATGCTTTTGTTCCTTTATTAATGGTGACATTCTCCCGAATGGTGGTAGAGTTCCCTATGATTACCTGAGTATTCTCTCCTTCGTATTTAAGATCTTGAGGAATCGCAGCGATTACGGTGCCTGGGAAAATTTTACAATTTTTGCCTATCCGGGTGCCATCCATAATGGTGACGTTAGGCCCAATCCATGTCCCCTCGCCGATTTCTACGTCTCCTGCGATTGTAGTAAAAGGTTCGACAACAACATTATTGCCTATCTTTGCTCTTTTATCTACCGCAGCTAATTGATGTATCATCCTTCTTTTATTCAGTTTTTACTTTTTGCTACCTGTGCCATTAATTCTGCTTCTATAGCCACAGTATCCCCTACGTACCCATATCCCTGCATATGTACAATACCTCGTCTAATGGGTTCTATAAGTTCTATTTTAAAAATAACGGTATCTCCGGGTACAATTTTTCTCTTGAATTTTACATTATCCATCTTAATAAAATAAGTAGAATAATTTTCTGGATCTGGTACATTGGCCAACACCAATATACCGCCCACTTGGGCTAAAGCCTCCACCTGCAATACGCCTGGCATTACCGGTTCTTTAGGAAAATGTCCTACGAAAAAAGGCTCGTTCATGGTTACATTTTTCAGACCTACCACATGACTATCAGATATTTCCAATATTTTATCGACTAATAGAAAGGGAGGACGATGGGGTAAAAGCTTCATTATCCCATTAATATCATAAACAGGATCCGCTTTTAAATCGAAGTCCGGTACGTTTTTCTTCTTCTGAAGTTTATATTGTCTGTTCAATTTTTTTGCGAATTGGGTATTAACAAAATGCCCTGGTTTATTGGCGATGACTTTTCCTTTTATTTTTACACCTACTAAGGCCAAATCACCGATAACATCTAATAACTTATGGCGAGCCGCTTCATTAGGGTAGTTGAGGGTCACATTATCCAAAATACCGTTAGCTCGTATGGAAACCTCTTCTTTTCCAAAAGCATATTTTAACTTTTCAACGGTCTCAGGCGTTAGTTCCTTATCAACATATACAATAGCATTACTAATATCTCCTCCTTTAATCAATCCGTGATCCAAAAGCATCTCTAGTTCATGTAGAAAACTAAACGTCCTAGCACTAGAGATTTCATCTTTAAAATCATTAATATTTTTAAGGCTTGCATTTTGGGTACCTAAGACTTTTGTTCCAAAATCTACCATACAAGTAACTTCATATTTATCAGAGGGGATAATGGTAATCTCGGATCCGGTTTGAGGATCTACATAATTCATCACCTCTTTAATGACGAGGTAATCCCGGAATAACTCCTGCTCTTGAACTCCCACAGATTCTATCGCCTCTATAAAATAACGAGAAGACCCATCCAAGATAGGAGGTTCAGAGCTGTCCAATTCTATAATGACATTGTCCAAGTCCATTCCTACCAATGCGGCTAGCACATGCTCAGAAGTATGAATGCTCACTCCTTTTTTCTCTAAAGAGGTTCCTCTCTCTGTACTGGTAACGTAATTCACATCGGCTTCTACGGTAGGATTCCCTTCTAAATCACTCCGTACAAATACAAATCCTGTATTTTCCTTCGCTGGCTTTAAGATCATGGTAACATTTCTGCCGGTATGCAGCCCTATACCTGAAAGGGTTACTTCTTTTTTTAAAGTCTTCTGCTTATCACTCATTAGCACTTTCTTTTGAGTATATTTTTTCTAAATTATTAATTCTTTTTACTATATCTGGGAAATTACGAAAATGCACATAACTTCTTCTAAAATCACGGGCTGCAATAGCGGGGGCTCCATATAAGACCTCATTGTCCTCCACACTATTGTTAATACCACTTTTGGCTTGTGTCTTGATTCCGTTGCCTATGGTGACATGTCCTGCGATACCCGTTTGTCCTCCAAACATGTTCCAATTGCCTATAGTGGTAGAGCCGGCAACACCTACCTGAGCTGCCAATACATTATTTTGGCCGATTTTGACATTATGCGCAATCTGAATTAGATTGTCGAGTTTGGTACCTTTACCAATCACCGTGGAACCGATGGTAGCTCTGTCAATCGTACAATTTGCACCTATCTCCACGTCATCTTCAAGTATAACATTCCCCAGCTGAGGAATTTTCTTAAAGCCATTAGCTGTGGGTTGAAAACCAAATCCATCTCCACCAATTACTGTATTGGAATGAATAACACAATTATCCCCTATGATACAATCATCATAAATTCTGGCTCCACTGTCTATCTGGCAATTTTTACCAATTCTAACGTTTTTACCAATATAAACTTGTGGGTAAATCTGAGTTCCCTGACCAATGACAGATTTATGAGAAATATAAGTAAAGGCTCCGATATAAACATCGTCCATTATCTTTACCGATTCACTTATGAAACAGGGTTGTTCTATACCTTCTTTCTTGGATTGTAAATCCTGATATAAATTCATCAACACTTGAAAAGCCAAATATCCATCTTCCACAGCAATAAGGGTAGATGGATATTTTTTATTTTTGTCAATTAAATTTTCAGATATAATCACTACCGAAGCTTCCGTATTGTCCATTAGGGGTAAATACTTAGAATTTGCAAGGAAAGAAAGATTTCCTTTACAGCCTTCTTCAATCTGAGAGAAACCAGATACCTTAGTTTCTGTGTCTCCAATAACTCTACCTTTAACCAGGTTTGCAATTTGCTCTGCAGTAAATTCCATAGTGTGCAAAGATACTAAAAAAGTGAATATTTTTACTTTTTCAAATCCTGATTTATCATAGATGAAATTTCTCTGGGAAAAGACAATATATACTTGGTATTTTGAATCTTTAAATGCTGGGTTAAAATCTGACTCTCTGATTTTTCCAAGGGAAAGACTTCTCCGGACTTATTTTTTAAAAACACTGTTTGCTTTTCGGCATCATACGGCAGGAAAGTTCTCTCAATTTCATCTACCAACCAATCGGCATTCTGAATTTTGTAAAACATATTGGTTTTTTGAATAATTTTATCGACCAACTCTTCACCGAAAGGACGCTCTGAAATTATATTTTTAGGAAAATGCCGTTGGGTTATAGCTTTACACAAATAACTCAAAATAAAATCCGAATGTCCCTGCCAACTTTTGAGTCCAAACATAATATCAGAATCATCTAACTCAGTAAAACGTTGCAGGTCTTCGAGCGTCATTTTATCAAATTTGCTTTTATGTAGAAAATAGCCTAAATTTTCAGTAGCGGTAAGACGTTCTCCCCGAGCAACGAGCTGCTTCGCTCTTTTAAGGGCTTTAACTAAGATATGCTCGGCGGCAGAAGAAGTCTTATGAAAATAAACCTGCCAATACATAAACATTCTAGCGGCAAAAAAGCCTTCTATTGAGTAAATTCCCTTGGCATCAATCACCAACTCTTCATTGTGCACATTCATCATGGATATCATACGCTGGGTATTCACATTTCCTTCTGCAACGCCTGTATAAAAGCTGTCTCGCTTAAGATAATCCAACCGATCCACATCTACCTGCGAGGAGATTAGTTGGTTGAAAAACCGACGCGGATACTTCCCTTGGAACATCTGTATGGCCAGATCCAAAGCTCCGCAAAATTCTTCATTTAACTTCTCCATGAGTAGAAGAGACAAACGCTCATGATGGCAATCATTCATTAAAACAGATTCTAAGGCATGAGAGTAAGGACCATGCCCAATATCGTGAAGTAAAATAGCCAATAAGGCAGCCTGTTCTTCTTCTGGTGAAACTTCGGCGCCTTTCATCTTTAAAGTTTCTAAGGCTGTGAACATCATATGTGTAGCTCCCAGTGCATGCTGAAATCGAGTGTGCGTAGATCCGGGGTACACCAAAGACAACAAGCCTGTTTGTGAAATGCGACGTAATCTTTGAAAATAAGGATGTTCTATAACATCAAAGAGAATCTCATAAGGTATCTTTATAAATCCATGTACAGGATCGTTGACGATTTTTAGTTTATTCAGCATTCCACAAAATTTAGCAATATAAACAGCTATACAAATATAATCAATTCTACAGAGTTAACGGTTTTTTAACGATCTCTATTATATTTTTGGGTATTAATTAAGAATTTTTGGATGTATTTTTGATCAACTTAAAAAGTGATAATGAATGACAACTTTTTTTTTCTTCATGGAAAAGCCCTTTTAGAGTTTCAAAAAATGCGTCTATATGCTGGATATTCTGTATCCGAGAAGTTCTCTCCACCTGACAACTGGTTGAGATACAAGGCTCACTTGTTTTAATCACCGAGAAGTTTAATTTACTCAAAAGAACCAGACAGAAAATTATAGACTTCTATATATAAGCTTTGTGGATAATTGCAGCCGCTTTTATACTACTGATTTTTTTGAGAATTCTTCAACCTAATAGCAGAACTGCTAAATTAAAAAATGAAATTAATAAAATTATGTCAAGAAAGATATTGTGGATAGATGATGAAATTGATTTATTAACCTCTCATATTGTTTTTTTAGAAGCAAAAGGATATGCTTTAACTCCTGTAAATAATGTGAATGAAGCTTTAGATATACTGGTAAAAGAAAAATACCAATTGGTGCTTATTGATGAAAATATGCCTGGAATATCTGGATTAGAAGCGATTCCGATGATTAAAAACATAGATTCCGGTATCAAAATAGTCATGGTCACCAAAAGCGAAGAAGAGCATATTATGGAACAAGCCATAGGTTCTCAGATTTCAGATTATATATTAAAGCCTGTGAATCCTAATCAGATTTTACTCTCTTTAAAGAAAAACCTGCAGAGCGAGGATCTTGTGGAGCAAAAAACAAAATTGGAATACCAACAAGAGTTTCGCAACCTGAGTATGGAACTTTCCTCCCTTAACAGCTTTCAAGATTGGGCAGAGTATTATAAAAAAATTCTAAACTGGGAAATAAAGTTTGATAAATTACTGGATAATGACTTCTTAGATTTACTTATCAGCCAGAAAGAAGAGGCCAATATACAGTTTGCTAAATTTATCGAAAATAACTATCCTTCTTGGCTAAACTCTAATGAGAAGCCCTTAATGTCTCATACTCTTTTTAAAAAGAAAGTAAAACCTGAGCTAGAAAAAGACAAAGTTTTACTCCTGATGATCGACAACCTTCGTTACGACCAATGGAAAGTGATAGAACCTCTATTTACAAGATTTTACAGTAAAATTTCAGAAGATTATTACTTCAGCATATTACCTACGGCCACCCAATATGCTAGAAATTCATTTTTCGCAGGTTTATTACCCTCCGAAATCCAGAAACGCTTCCCAGAATACTGGTTTAACGATAACGAAGAAGGCTATAAAAATGAGTATGAGAAAGAGTTCTTGGAAGATCAAATGCACCGTTTAGGTTTATCTGCAAAAAATTTAAAATACATCAAAATTCTGAATAGCGACTTTGAAAGAAAAATCTACGAAGACTTCAAACAATATAAAAACCAGGATCTATTAACCATTGTGTATAACTTTATCGATATCCTTTCCCATGCAAAAACCGATAATGTTATTGTTGATCAGCTGATTCGAGATGATAAAACCTTCCGCTCTTTAACTGAACACTGGTTTGAAAACTCTTATTTAATGAAAATTATAAAACTGGCAGCGGAACATCAGTTTAAACTTGTTATCACCACCGACCATGGCACTATTTATGTAAAAAAACCGAGTAAAGTAATTGGAGACCGAGAAACTTCGACAAATATCCGCTATAAAACGGGTAAAAGTTTAACCTTTGAGGATAAGGATATATGGGCTATCGATTTTCCTGAAAAATTGTTCTTACCCAAGGGCAATCTAAGCTCTAAGTATATTTTTGCTAAAAACAACACCTTTTTTGCTTACCCCAAAAACTATAATCATTTTGTTAACTATTATAAAGAAACTTACCAGCACGGTGGAATTTCCCTAGAAGAGATGATTATTCCTATAGCCATCCTAGAACCCAAATAAGTTTGATGCTACATAAAAATAAAAAGGTATATAAAATTATTTATATACCTTTTTTGCTTTGTAACTTTAAAAAATACAACTTTGCAAACTAAAATAAAGACATGCTGGAAACTGAAATTTTTTCCCTCTCACAATGGCCAGAGATTGCTGTAAAGGTTAAGCAGTGTTTAAAATACAATATCTTAGTTTTAAAAGGAAACCTCGGCGCTGGTAAAACGACTTTTACACAGCAACTCGTTAAGTCCTTAGGCAGCATGGATGAAGTAACGTCTCCCACTTACTCTATCGTTAATGAATACGATAGCGAAGAGGGGAAAATTTTCCATTTTGATCTCTACCGTTTAAAAAATATGGAGGAAGTGTACGATATGGGTATAGAAGAGTATTTGGACCATGGGTTTCTATGTATTATAGAATGGCCAGAGATATTTATGTCCGAAATCGCCCACCTTTCGTATCACGAAATGGAAATTACCACTATACATGAAACCAGGAGAATAAAATTTAAATAATTTTATCTTTGTTCTCTATATTGATCTAAATATTTAAAAATGAGCACAACAATTTTTACACCTTTCACTGAAAAAGAACTCATTCCCAAAGAAGAAAAATTGGAAATCGTACGAAAGGAAAAAAAATTTAGCATTGGTATTCCGAAGGAAACCTGTCTTGACGAGAAACGGCTCTGCCTTACTCCGGATGCCGTACAGGTTCTGGTTCAGGCTGGTCATCAGATTATTATGGAGAATGGCGCAGGCGCAGGTTCATTTTTCACAGACTTACAATATGCCGAAGCGGGCGCAGAAATATGCAGTGATATCCAAGAGGTTTTTAGTCAGAATATTATCTTAAAAATCAATCCTCCAAGCTTAGAGGAAATAGAATATTTAAAGCCTTCTTCTTACCTCATCTCGGCACTACAACTCAATCTGAATACAAAAGAATACTTTAAGAAGCTGTCGGAGAAAAAAATTAATGCCATCGCTTTTGAGTATATGGTAGATGAATACAAACAATTCTCTCTTGTTCGGCTTATCGGTGAGATTGCAGGTACGGTATCTATTTTATACGCCTCTGAACTCATCTCCCAAACTACGGGCTTGATGCTGGGGGGAATCACAGGAGTGAGACCCACAGAAGTAGTTATATTAGGTGCAGGTATTGTGGGGGAATATGCTACGAAAGCAGCCATAGGATTGGGAGCCAGTGTAAAGGTTTTCGATAATTCTTTATTTAAGCTTCGAAGGCTTAATTTTATGGTGGATAGTCGAGTACCTACTTCCATTATAGATCCCAAAGAGCTAAAGAAAAGTTTACGACGCGCAGATATTGTTATAGGAGCTATTCCGAGACTGAATCTACCTCCGGTTATTACTGAGGAAATGGTTATTTCTATGAAAAAAGGTAGTGTCATCATTGATGTTACGGTAGACAATGGAAAATGCATTGAGACTTCACAACTTACCAAACTATCCCAACCTATCTTCACAAAACACGATGTGGTTCATTGTGGAGTTCCCAACCTGACCTCCCGAATGCCCCGGACCACTACCAAAGCTATCAGCAACTTTTTTCTGAGCTATTTATTAGATCTGGATCAGGAATGTGGTTTTGAAAACGTTTTAATGAAAAGCATAGAAATGCAGCAAAGTCTTTATATGTATAAAGGAAGGCTCACTAAGCAAGCTATTGCTAATAAATTCGGTATGCAATATCACGATATTAACCTCTTAATTTTCTAAATGCGTAGATTCAGATTTTACCTAACCGGTCTTATTCCTGGTATTCTGTTTGTTTTTTTTATTCTCAATCAAAAGGAAAGCGGCTGCTCCTATTTTCCTAATGAACGCGTTATTGCTGAAACGCTAACCAAGGATTTTATATTAACAGATGATTTTAAAAAGGAGTTAGAAGCATTACACCTGAGCCCTATTTTCTTAAAAGACAGTATAATTACGAAAGGTAATATAGATTTTAAAAGAAGTGCTGCCCAGCAGCAGCCTTGCCCCCAATATCTACTGATCTATCCTGCGAAGCATCCAATTTACGAGATAGAATATGAAAAATGTAAAGAAATGGCTCGTTTTATAAGCCTAAAGAAAATTAAATAATTTAAATTAGTCTTTCCAACTACTCATTCACGCATGAAAATTCTTTCTTCCAGCCAAATAAAAACTCTGGATGAGAAAAGTCTAAGCATTCAGAATATATCTTCGTGGCAACTGATGGAACGCGCTTCCATGGCAGCTACAGAAGCTATTTTAGATCGAATAAAGGGTGCTAATCCTTCATTCTGCGTATTTTGTGGCAAAGGCAATAATGGGGGTGATGGTTTGGCCGTCGCCCGTATTTTACACCAAAAAAAATACTCGGTTAAGGTTTTTATTCTAGAGGCTGGCTCCTATTCGCCAGAGCATACCGAAAACCAGAAGCGACTGAAGCCTCGGGGAATATTTCCCACTTTCTTTACAGAGGAAAGTAAACTTAGCATAACCTCTGGGATGATTATCATCGATGCTATTTTTGGCCAGGGCCTGCACACCTGCCTAAGTTCGAAATGGAAAGCCCTCTTTCAACAAATAGAGGCGTCTAGCCCCCTTTCTATTTTCGCCATCGATCTACCTTCGGGTTTTCATCCTGACCGCCCCATGCATAAAGATACCCCCTGCCTGAAAGTTGACCATGTGTTTACCTTCGAAATGCCCAAATTAGGTCTACTGATGCCCTCTTCTGAAGCTTATTTAAAAGATTTTTCGATTATTAAGATAGGATTGGATGAAAAATTTCAAGAGAACTTAAGCTCCCCCTACTACTTTGTAGAAAAAGAAAGAGTAAAAAAGTTTCTAAAAAAGGGGTTCAAAATTTTCTCATAAGGGCCATTTTGGTCATGTCTTGATTATAGGTGGAAGCTATGGACAGATAGGAGCCTGTGTTTTAGGTGCCCGTGCAGCCCTTAAGACCGGGAGAGGCTTGGTAAGTGCCTACCTGCCAGGCTGTGCTTACTTCATTATGCAAAGTTCTTTAACTGAAGCTATGTGCCTAACCGATCCATCAGAAAATTACATTAGCCAAATTCCGGATCTATCAAGCTATTCTGCTGTTGCTATCGGCATGGGCATAGGCCAACACCCTAAAACAGAAGAAGCTTTTTTAACAAGCTTAAGCTTGTTCCCAGAAACTAAACTCATCATAGATGCGGATGCCTTAAATATTCTATCCAAACAGAAAAATCCTTTTGAACATCTCCCTAAACACTCCATTTCCCCCCCCATCCAAAAGAATTACAGCGTCTCATAGGATCCTGGAGGGATGATTTTGAAAAGCTTGAAAAAGTTCGAGAAATTGCCCAACAGTATACAATCAATATTATTATTAAAGGGGCTCATAGCCTTAGCGTTCTTTCGGATGCACAGTGTTATTTTAATTCTACCAGACCTGGGGAAATGGCCACAGCGGGTTCGGGAGATACCTTGTCTGGGATTCTTTCTTCTTTATACGGACAGGGCTATTCACCTCATGAAACTTGTATTTTAGGGGTTTACCTACATGGTCTTTGCGGAGATATAGCCTGTAGAAAAATCCACCCACACGCTTTGATCGCCAGCGATATTGCTAATTTTATAAGTGCCGCTTATTTTGATTTGGAGCAATAATCTTTTATATTTAAGTTTTTCGGGGAAAAAATTTTGCTACATCATCACTTATTTATATTTTAGCTTAGTGGAACTGAACAACACATATTATTATTCTATTCTTAAGCGAACTTAAGGACAAGGATAATATGTTAAACCATTACCAACTCCTGTCCTTATGTGGCAGGAGTTTTTTTAATTGAATATAACATGAAAATTAGTATTATCGGCACAGGGCTTATTGGAGGCTCAATGGCTCTGAAATTAAAACAGAAAAACCTAACCTCTAAGATTATAGGCATTGACAAAAATGAAGAACACCTTAAAGAAGCCTATTCTTTAGGCATTATCGATCATTATTCCTCTCTTGAGGAAGGTGTAAAAAATGCAGACCTCATCATCCTGGCAATCCCCGTAGATGCAGCCCGAAAACTCCTACCCGATATTCTAAATTTAATCGGAAGACAACAAACGGTGATGGATGTAGGCTCTACAAAAAATGGTATTGTAAGCGCTATTAGAAAGCACCCCAATCGTTTGCGTTATGTGGCCACCCATCCGATGTGGGGCACCGAAAACAGTGGTCCTAAAGCAGCTCATAAAGACGCTTTTACGGGAAAAGCCGCCGTCATCTGTAATCAAGAAGAATCTGCCCCCGATGCCGTAGCACTGATTCAAAAGATTTACGCTGCTTTAGAAATGAACCTTCTCTATATGAACTCTAAAGATCATGACATACATACCGCATATATTAGCCATATTTCCCATATCACCTCTTATGCTCTGGCCAATACAGTCTTGGAAAAGGAAAAAGAAGAGGATACTATTTTCCAACTTGCAAGCTCAGGATTTTCCAGTACAGTACGCCTGGCTAAATCACATCCGGAAATGTGGGTTCCTATTTTTAGACAAAATAAAGAAAATGTTCTGGATGTTCTTAATGAACACATTAGTCAGCTCAGGAAGTTTAAATCGGCTTTGGAAAAAGAGAATTATGATTTCTTAGAAGCTCTCATTCTCAATGCCAATAAGATAAGAGATATTTTAAAATAAGAATAAGAACTATCGATAGATAAAAAAGGACGGGTTGTGAAAACTGTCCGTTCTTTCAATAAAAAGTTTTGCTAATCTAAATCCAAATAATGGATGATTTTTTGACGCATAGATACCAAATCATAGGAAGTAAGCCGCGGAGCACAGGTCCACCCGAAACCATCATCCTCATATCGGGGAAATATATGAAGATGAAAGTGACCTATATCGTTACAGCCTCCTCCATTATGCATAATAGAATACCCCTTGCACTTCATTATTTTTTTCAGCAGGGTGACCAACCGCTGAGCAAGCTTTAAAATCTGAGCGATTAAAGCCTCATTCAAATCATCTAAATCTACACAATGGGCTTTGGGAATGATTAAGATATGTCCCTCATTTATAGGATCAATATCTAAGAAGCTGATTATAAATTCATTCTCAAAAATAACCTCTGCTGGTATTTTTCTATCAACGATTTCACAGAATATACAAGGCATAATATGAAAATATTTTTAACTAAGTGTATGCTAGCCCTAACACTCGGCAACATTTACCGCTACAGCCAGACCTCCTTCGGAAGTTTCTTTATACTTAGTATTCATATCCATGGCTGTTTCCCACATGGATTTAATGACTTGATCCAAAGAAACCCTCGCCTTGTCAGGATCGGACTCCAAAGCAATATTGGATGCTGTGATCGCCTTTATAGCTCCCATAGAATTTCGCTCAATACAAGGTATCTGCACCAATCCGCCTATAGGGTCACAGGTTAATCCTAAATGATGCTCCATAGCGATTTCTGCCGCCTGTAATACCTGCTTGGGAGAGCCTCCCATAATTTCGGTTAAACCTGCTGCGGCCATAGCTGAGGAAACCCCTATTTCTGCCTGACACCCCCCCATCGCAGCAGAGATGGTAGCATTCTTTTTAAACAAGGTGCCAATTTCTCCAGCCACGATGAGAAATCTTACAATATCTTCCTCGGAGTTATGTTCAGTAAAACATTGTGAGTACATTAAAACAGCTGGTATTACGCCACTGGCACCGTTGGTGGGTGCGGTGATAATTCTACCAAATGATGCATTTTCTTCATTCACGGCTAATGCAAAGCAGCTAACCCACTTATTAATTGTACTAAAGCTAGCTTCTGTTTCCACTACCAACTGAAACCATTGATCAATGTTTTTATAAATTTTATCCCCCAACAGTTTTCGATTTATATCTGCAGCACGGCGAGTTACATTCAATCCACCCGGGAGTACGCCTTCGCGATTCACGCCTTTATAAATACATTCCTTTATCTGTTGCCAGATATTTAAGGCTTTTTGGCGAGTTTGGCTTTCAGTACGCCATGATTCTTCATTTAAAAAAATAAGATCCGAAATTCTATTGAGATTTAATTTATCTACATATTTTTTGATATCTTCAGCCTGATGGCACGGATAAAGGGTGCGTATACAGTTGTTCTCTATGCTATTTTCTTCCTGTGTAGCTACAAAACCTCCGCCTACGGAATAATAATCTTTAGAGATTTCACCACCATTTTGAAATACGGCTTTAAAAATCATTCCATTGGGATGATAATCTAAGGCTCTCTCCATATTCAGTATTAAATGGTGTCCATAAATAAAAGGAATTTCATATTCTCCTGCAAGCTTGATTTTTTGGGTATTCTTGATGTGTGCCACCTTTGCATCTATAGTAGAAGTGTCTATTAATCTGAAATTTTCTCCACTAAGTCCCATCATTCCCGCTACATCGGTACCATGCCCTACTCCGGTCTTGGCTAAGGATCCAAAAAATTCGACAAAAACTTCTTTTACTTGGTTGATCTCATGCGTACGCTTGATATGTTCTAAAAACATTTCCGCAGCATTCCACGGTCCCATAGTATGAGAACTGGAGGGACCTATGCCCACTTTTATAATTTCAAAAACACTAATCGATTGCATGGTATTATTTTATACAAAAATAGTATTTTATCAAAGGCTATTCAATGATCGCTGAAAAAAAATAAAGATGACAAATAGAGGTAAATATCTTCCTTTATTTTTACACAAAAATCTCTCGTAAAATAGCCGTTACCTCTTTTGGTTTTGTAATCGGAAAAAGATGAGTTGCTCCTTTTATAATATAATCGGGTTTGGAGTTTTTAAGCGGAAATACAATATCTTTATCTCCTAAAATCTGAATTACTTTTTTCTGCTTCTCGCCTCTCCAATTGAGAATTTGTCTTATACTCCACTTTAAATAATAAGGATGCCAAAGGCTAAAGTATTGGTGGAGTTTTCTATTTTTTCTATTTTTTAAACTCCCAAAAAGAACATAGGAAAGCAGTTTACGACAGGAAAATAATCGGAGAGGTAATATATAATAGAGTGGAAATATGCGATTCCAAATAAAAAAACAAGATTTTTCTCTGTACGATTGGATACTCGCCAAGATCACCACGCATTTGGCGGGTTTAATTTTATGAATTTCCTGTACCAATATCCCCCCAAAGGAATAACCCAATAGATAAAATTCTTCTGTAGGGTCTATATTTTCGGCCATACGAGAGATATAATGATGAAAATCTTCATTCCGCTTAGGGAGTAGCCAGTCGATAAATACAGGCTGGATTTGCTGATTAAAGCGAATGTTATCAAAAACTCGGGCATTAGCTCCCATACCGCTAATGATATAAAGTTTGATCTTAGAATCTTGATTTTTCATTAAAATAGAATAGAGATTACTTTCTAGTTACTTTTAGCCTCCCTTTTTCGAGTATAGCCTTATGATTTGAGCTCTAGCAAACTTGTAAGAAAAGCTTAGCGTTAGATACCTATTAGATTATTTTCTTCTCTCTACAAGCGTATTTTAATATACTCCTATTTTTTATGAGGGTAAGTATTCCTCATTTCTAAGGAAGTATACTAAAACGCTTAGGTACAAATTTAAAAATAAAAAACGGGAAGTCTCCCCCCCGTTCCTTAACAATGTGCACTTATACTTACTTAGCAGTCACTTTAACGAGTATATCAATATCATCTTTGAGTACGGCATCTTTGAGTCCTAATTTATAATTTACCCCAAATTTTTGTCTGTCAATAGAAAACTTATTAGAAACTAAACTTACCTGTCCATTGTGAATACGAATTTTTGCTGGAAAAGAAATGGCTTGGGTATTTCCTTTTAAGGTAAGATTTCCATTTACCATGTAATTGTATATTTCATCAGGATGCTTTTTTACCGAAGTAATTAAAAAAGTGGCCGTAGGATATTTTTCTACTTCAAAGAAATCTCCATTTTTAAGATGGCTATTTAACTTTTGCTGATCTTCTCCTGTAATATCAGTCGCCGCTATACTATTCATATCCAGCACAAAAGAACCGCCTATTACCTGATTGTTTTTTAAAACAATATCTCCTTTCTGTAGACTTAATTTACCGTAATGTGAGGAATAGTCAGACTTCATTATCTTATATCCCCACCACTGAATATCTGATGCTACTACTTTTTTGGTTTGCCCAAATACTACTCCTATTGTCATTAATAGTAATAATCCAATTTTTGTCATAATCTTATTTTTTTGTCAAAAGTATGTCATTTAGATAAAAGGTTTCCTTATCATATGGTAATTTATTCATGTCAAAATAAGCTTACTTGAGCGCTTACTTCCCAAAAGCACCATAGTAAGCAGCCCCCATCAGAGCTGTCTTGCTATTAAGGATAAGGTGAATAGGAATATCCTTTAACAGGTGCTCCATCTTATCACTCACAATAAAATTTTGATGAAATTTATCTTTATTTAACAGACTGAAAATTTTGGGTGGAATGCCTCCTCCTAAAAGCAATCCACCGGTAGCTTTTAGCTTAAGTACCAGATTAGTCGCCTCACGCGCCATAAATTCTACAAACATCTCCATGGCTAAAGAACATGTAGGATTTAACTCCCTCATAGCAGTATGACTGATCACGGCTGAAGCATCGCCTTCTTCTGCAAATTTTTGACTCAGCCATGCTGGTTCAGGGTGTTTTTTAATATCTCGTAAGAATCTGTATATATTGAAAATTCCAGGCCCTGAAATCACGGTCTCCCAGCTCACTATCCCATAAATAGAGTGAAGGTATTCGTAAAATTCGACCTCTATTTTATTTCTTGGGGAAAATTCGGAGTGCCCTCCTTCGGTCGCAAAAGGCCTAAGCGCGTGACCATCCCAGTATAAACCGGCTTCACCCAGTCCAGTACCTGGAGCGAGAATCGCGACATTGCCCTCTATATCAGACCTCCCTTTATATAAAGTTGCCAGATAACCATCGTGAACTTCTGCTAATCCATAAGCTGTTGCTTCAAGATCGTTAATGATTTTCACAGAATCGACTTGTAACTCTTTTTTAAGAAGATCTACATCCAAAGACCAAGGCAGGTTGGTGGTAATACACTTCTCTCCTAATACAGGTCCTGCCACTCCAATGGAAATAACATCGGGCAGCTCTAACTTATAGTTTTTAATAAAATCCTTAATGATATCGCTAAACGAACCATAATCTCTAGAAGAATAGGTAGCTTCTTCTTTTAATCCCATCTTCTGATTTTCAGAGACAAACCACCCTAAGTTTGTTTTTGTACCACCGATATCCGCAGCGATCACTGAAATACCATAATTTTTAGGGTTTTCCCATCCGGGCAGATATAATGGAAATTTCATTAACTCCATGTAAAAATTATTTTCCTCAAAAATATAAAAAAAGCCTCTAACATTGGAATATATAAAGTAACAAAGATCTAAAATATCCTCAAACAATTTTATAAAGCAATGGTTGATATTCAGTTAGATAAAAAAAACAAAAATCTAACCCGTCGTAAGAGCTGCTTTACTTTTAAAGAGGTTTTTTTATAATATTTTTCACATTTTATTCGTAAATTGAAGGGTAGAATTTGATAATCATTATTATTTTATCTGACGAAATGGTAGCAGTTATTGGAGCAGGCATTAGTGGTGTAAGTTTTTCTCATTATTGCGCTCTTAAGGATTATAAGGTTAAGATCTTCGAAAAAGAGAATCGTATAGGAGGATGTATTGAAGGCCATGCTTTGATGCCGGAATATATAGCGGAGCTAGGGGCTCATACTCTCACCAATAAATATCGTAAAGTTTTGGAGATTATAAAAGATTGCCATCAACAAAATAAGATGATTCCCCTTTCGGATTTAAAATTTGAATTGGCAGAGCACAATAATCTCGTAGCATTCATAAAAAGAATAAACCTTAGTGAACTGATCTTTTCGATACCCCAGTTTTTAGTGACTTCAAAAAAGAATAAAAGTGTGCGAGAATATTATTCTGCAGTACTGGGCAACAAAA
The DNA here is from genome assembly GCF_009904105.1 of Elizabethkingia argenteiflava. Lineage (GTDB taxonomy): Bacteria > Bacteroidota > Bacteroidia > Flavobacteriales > Weeksellaceae > Elizabethkingia > Elizabethkingia argenteiflava. The sequence goes on from NZ_JAAABJ010000211.1 coordinate 28,927, forward strand.
ATTATGAATCCTTATTCCATTTTATTTTTCAGGCTATTCTATGTCAAAATCCGGATAATTTCCCTGCTGAATTGTTATTTCGAAAACGCAGCCGAGATCCTTCATTTCCAAAAAAATTTACTTTAACAGGCGGGATCACCCAATTCTTAGAGAGCGTTGTAAGTCAACATCAAAATATAGAGCTACACTTCAATACGGAAGTGACAAAAATTACCAAAAAAAATGGATTATATCAATTGTGGTGTAATGAGCAGAAACTCCTGTCAGCCTCTTATCTAAATTTTTCCTGCCCCCCTCATATTACCAAAGCTCTTTTGCAAGAAATCGAACCCCATGTTTCCGATATGATCAACTCCTTAAAGTTAACGAACATCGAAAGTCTTTTGATTGATATGGGTGATCTACCAGCATTAAAAAAAATAAAAAAAAGCCTGATCGGTATTGATCAAGCTTTCTATTCGGCTATTTATCATGAAGTGCAGGGAAAAAAATTTTGGGTGTTCCATTTTAAAGGTAAAGTCTATAATTTGGAACAGAAAAAAAATATAATTGCTCATGTGTTAAAAACCGATCCCACCAAACTACAGGTTCTACGTGAAAAGCACTCTATACTCCCAGCACTACAACTCCACGATTTACAAAAAATAAACTTGATCCAGGAAGAGATGAGAAATAAAAAAATTTTCCTATCTACTAATTGGATAGCAGGTTTATCTATGGAAGATTGTTGCCAGCGTTCTTTTTATGAATTTAAAAGGATGGAAGCCCTATCTACTCTAGAATAAATGAGAATATTCCTCCTGCTAAATTCTCCTGCAAAAAAAGAGGGCTCTCAAAAAAAGCCCTCTTGTATATGATCTTAATCAAATGATAATATCCAAAGTATTATTTACCTAATGGAATATTGTAAGCAACACCTGCTCCGACACTTCCTACATTAAATTTTACATCTCCTACCTGACCTTTGCTTCCTGTAAAGACTTTAGTATAGCGAACAAAGAAGTTCCAGTCTCTATTATGGTAGCCTATTTCCGGCTTAAAATAAAAACCTCCATTAGGGGTCTCAGGAGCATTTTCCATCTCCTTAGCCACCTCGTTTTTACCCACTATAAATCCATAACCAAGGTCTACACCTCCATAAAAACCTAATTTTGCAGGGTAATATCTCAATAAGGCTGCCACAGGTATCATACCAAAATCGTTATATTTTATTTCTTTACCTCCAATGGTTTTATTTTTTCCAAAAAACTCATTGTAACCGGTAGCAACGCCCAATCCAAAACCGGGGATCAGAAGATTTTGGTATGCGATATCAGCACCTACACTTGCTGAGGTATTACCTCCTGTAGAAGCCCCTCCGTTAACACCAATTTTAAGCATATTTCTCATATTTGCACTTTGAGCACTTAGAGCTCCTGTCGCAAAAATACCAACTGCTAAAGCTATTTGCTTCATCACTTTCATAACATCTATTTTAAAATAATAAACCTGTCTCAGTAAAAATTATGCCAAAATTAACAAGATTTTAACATCCACTCTTCCTCTTATGATCTATGCAAAAATAATATACTACCCATCTATTGTAAGATGAAAAATATATCATTTTTTTTTATAATAAATATTTATTTTAATTTAAAAATACGGTTTGTTATATAAAATAATATTTTTTCATATTTTAGTTAAAATATGAAAACAACAATAAGCAAAATGGGTAAATTCATTATTGTATAGAGCTTATAAAATTTGTGAATAGCTCTTTGATCGGTTTTTTTTAGACTTAAGATCACAAGATTAGATTATTAAATCAGGCCTGATTATACCTGAAACAAAAATTACAGTATATTGTATTTCACTATCCACATCATCTCTGATTTCATTGTAACTCTATGCAAGTTAATTTTAATTATCTTATTCTTAAGTTATGGAAGAATGAAACTGATCAGAACTTTGCAGAGCTAAGTTATCCCAATAATCTCGGTATGAGAACAGGGAAAATTCCTCCATCTTTTTAAAATTTGATACTCATATACGAAAAGTTATTTATACCACATTCCTATTCGTAAAACTTGAGACTAAAGACCTACATTCGAGGATGGGGGTATTCAATTACTTGGAGCATCATAGAATCTATAAATAATTGTAATTTTTTAAACATTATTCATTGAACCTGCCTTAAGATCAGTATCCCGTAAAATAGATCAGAAAAATTATTAGAACCGCTTAAAGAGCAAAGTTTAATCCTTGCTTTAAAAAGCAAGGGTTAATTGAATAACTAAGAATTATTTTAATCCAGAATGTCAGGTAAAATAGAGACTTTTACCACTTATCTATAATTCCTGATATCTATAACCAAATATCTCATTTATGAATTAATTACAACTGTTCTATCCCTCTCTGTAGAAGCCTTAGTTACAATTTTGTAAAAACAAAGTCCATACCCCAAAGACAAAAGTATATCCAAATTCACCAACTGTAGGTCAAGAGGCTATATTCGCAGATCTTGATTGTTCTTTTAATCAAGCGCTAATAATTGCCTTAATTGTTTATATGAGAATAGATTAAAGACATCTATACTCCCTACTACCGAATGAAATGTTTTTGCTAAGTAAGAGAATGCCATAACATTGAATAATTGGCAGAGTCTGCTCCACTACCCCTTTGTAGATCTATTAAACTTACGGATTATTAAAACCCGTGGTGCATTTAGGATAAAAAAA
>NZ_JAAABJ010000212.1 GCF_009904105.1 Elizabethkingia argenteiflava
CAAAACAGTAAGGATCTTAACACACAATACAACAATTCGCGCTTTATTTCTATCGGGTAAACCCCATTATCTATGCATAAATATATAAAAAAATATAAGAGCCTGTTTAAAAATAAGCGAAAAAAAAATAATAAGGGCATCTAAAAGAAGTTTAGTGTTACGTTCTTTGAAGTGATAAAACTTTAAAACCATGTACTTAACCGACTTATCAGATGCCCATTGGAAATATATAAAAAAA
>NZ_JAAABJ010000213.1 GCF_009904105.1 Elizabethkingia argenteiflava
AAGAATATTTTGACAAAGAGAAAATCTGCTGGCAAAGCATTTACTATTATTTCAATAAATGGATCAAAGACGGCTCTTTCAGAAAGGCTTGGATAGGTCTTTTGCTTCTTAATAAAAGAAAATTGGAGATGTCAAGCCTTCAGTTGGACGGCAGCTACACCCCAAGCCTAATGGGAGGTGAAAAGCTAGGCTATCAGGGTAGAAAAAAGGCAAAAACCACCAACAGCATTTTTCTGTGTGATAACCAGGGACAAATGTTGGCAATGGGAAGTCCAAAAAGTGG
>NZ_JAAABJ010000214.1 GCF_009904105.1 Elizabethkingia argenteiflava
AATATCTCTTTACACTCAAATAGATGCTTTAAACCCGGATCAAGAAAGTTCCTTGAATAAAAATTTCTTTTTTTAAAATTTATAATGAGTATAATCTCTTCACCAGATTGAATAGCACTTGGAAAGCTTTTAATTCATAATCGTTGCATATGAATATACTCTTCATTTATTAAGTATATAAATCTATTTTTTAATACATAATATAAATTAACCCGTGGTGCATTTAAGCAATACGAGTTTTTATGTTGTTAATATTTCTATTGTTTAGTTTATTAATGCATTGTATAAAAGTCATTGCCATTATCTTAGATAATATTCTATTCTTAAAGCCATCAAAGGATTACGCATAGTTTCTTCTAATAATAAACTGATCACAGAATTGCGAAAATAAGTTTTCGATGGTCTTTGGGTTTTTTTTATTATTTTTAGTCTGCGGATTATAGTTCTGTTTTTTTATTGGGTTAGGTTTTTGTATTTTTATATGGTTGTAAGTAATTAAGTCTGTTTTATAATCATTTATGTGATTTTC
>NZ_JAAABJ010000215.1 GCF_009904105.1 Elizabethkingia argenteiflava
AATTTAATTAAGTTTTAGAGATATAAATTTAAATAAAACGCTGATCAGCAAAACCTATGACAGGGAATGTATGACAAAAATAAATTTTAAATTTCAAAATAATAACCAAGAAGTATTTAAAACTTATTAAGACAAAAAGAGTTCCGAGAAAATTAGCAATTTTGTATTACAAATCAAATAAATAATAATCTGGAACTCATCAGCAAAGATAAAAAAGAAAGATGGATTTTACCTCATTTAAGCAAAGGAAAAAGAGGCTTTTCGACGAGATATGATCTGGTAAAAATAATTCAGCTTATTGTAAAACGCCTGAAAACGGGCTGTCAGTGGCGTGAATTAAGTTTGAA
>NZ_JAAABJ010000025.1 GCF_009904105.1 Elizabethkingia argenteiflava
CACCACAATCGGTCAAAAACATCAAGAAATTCACAAAGACAAATAAAATGATTTGAGATGATACTGATAGGGGATTTGTAACTCAATTTTAATTTTGTACAGCTGGAATTTTAAAAAGATGTACTAACAATTTATACCTAAGCTTTCACTCAAAAAAGAAACGATTCCTATTTTATATACATTCTTTAGATACCTTGCACTCGATGTAGTGCAAATGGGAAAGCCCTTTAACAATATGTGTTTGGCTATTTAGTGGGCTTGATTATGACATCTAATAAAGGCTAGAAAATTATTCTCGGTTTTAAGGCATTTTTGCAAACTCCTTACGACTAAAACA
>NZ_JAAABJ010000216.1 GCF_009904105.1 Elizabethkingia argenteiflava
AAGAATATTTTGACAAAGAGAAAATCTGCTGGCAAAGCATTTACTATTATTTCAATAAATGGAGCAAAGATGGCTCTTTCAGAAAGGTTTGGATAGGTCTTTTGCTTCTTAATAAAAGAAAATTGGAGATGTCAAACGTTCAGTTGGACGGCAGCCACACCCCAAGCCGAATGGGAGGTGAAAAGCTAGGCTATCAAGCTAGAAAAAAGGCAAAAACCACCAACAGCATTTTTC
>NZ_JAAABJ010000217.1 GCF_009904105.1 Elizabethkingia argenteiflava
ATCACGATTTATACCAAATAGAAGGTAGTTTGAAAGAAATTCTGTCCCTTCTAAGCGAAGCAGAAATAGATCATAAAGGATTGTTTCTCAATGCTGAAGCAGGATTTGACAGTGAGAATTTAAGACACATGTTAGAAAAAGAAAAAATAATCGCCAATATTAAAACCCATCTCAGGAATAATAAAACAGCCAAGAATTATTATTATTTTGATGAAGAATTATATA
>NZ_JAAABJ010000218.1 GCF_009904105.1 Elizabethkingia argenteiflava
AAATTGCAAGATTCTCTATAATATAAATTATAATTCAGGGGTAAAGAAAATAAGATCAAGTGAAATAATAAGCTTTTTAGGCTATAAGTTAATTGATTTTATTGATATGTGTGATTTTATATTTAGAATATGTTTTTTTGGATTACTTTTTGCTAGCTGCATTCAGCCTTCTTTAAATAAGGTATTTAAGTGAAAAATTGGAATAGATATTATTCATTTAAAATAGTAGAAAACACAAAGTAAGAAAGAGAAATTTATTTCGATTTCTTAAAAAATAAAATTATTTAAAACTTACTCAGTAAGTTGATTTTGAAATACCAAGGATATTTATCCATAATGATGATATGATGAAAAAATATAAAAATACAAACGTACTTTTGAATCTAAAAAAAACATACTCATG
>NZ_JAAABJ010000219.1 GCF_009904105.1 Elizabethkingia argenteiflava
ATCACGATTTATACCAAATAGAAGGTAGTTTGAAAGAAATTCTGTCCCTTCTAAGCGAAGCAGAAATAGATCATAAAGGATTGTTTCTCAATGCTGAAGCAGGATTTGACAGTGAGAATTTAAGACAAATGTTAGAAAAAGAAAAAATAATCGCCAATATTAAAACCAATCTCAGGAATAATAAAACAGCCAAGAATTATTATTATTTTGATGAAGAATTATATA
>NZ_JAAABJ010000220.1 GCF_009904105.1 Elizabethkingia argenteiflava
ATGACTTGTAATCGTTGGTCAGAATACAACGGTAAGTGTATTCGCCTTCCCACAGGTCAAGGTCGCCACTGTTGCGTCTTTGTCTCTGGATGACAAGACGATAGCACTTGCCTTCCCATTTCTCAACGAGAATGGAATTGAGTTCGAACTGGATGCCGTTAATCTCCTCCGTCTTCCATCCTCTCAGAGCAAAGATGTCATTGTAGAGCGAACTGCATCGGTTGGCACGGATGTAGAAATGTTTGCAATGCTTCTCTATCTCACTGACGATTTCCTTCGAGCAGGAACCGCAGTCTGCCCTGAAGCGATTTACACGGATGTTCTGGGATTCCAGAAGAGCGAAGAATCTCTTATGGGTGTCTGCCTGATGAAAACGCACATTCGTGTTGCCATCGCTGTTCTCGATATA
>NZ_JAAABJ010000221.1 GCF_009904105.1 Elizabethkingia argenteiflava
GTCACGACCAGTTTCTAACTCAAATGAGCCAGCACTTAGACTACGCACGGTCTTCTTCGTTTTACCGTTCTTACGGTTAATTTGCTCGTTAAGTTTATCCTGAGCAAGGTGGTATTCAAGCTCACCGGACATCATAGATTCCAGAAAGTGCTTCACCATTGGAGCCAGAACCCCATCGGTGCCAGTCATTTTTTTTCCAGAATAAAGGCCGGCAATAGCCTCCTTCTTAAAAGACTCAAAGTCAAATTCTTCTTGTGCCATAA
>NZ_JAAABJ010000222.1 GCF_009904105.1 Elizabethkingia argenteiflava
ATTATGAAAAAGAAACAATTCAGTGCGAATCAGATTTCCAGTATTTTGAAAGAATTCGATAATGGTAGAAGTATAGAAGAGCTTGTACGCAGCTATGGCATTAGCAGAGCAACACTGTATAATTGGCGCAAAAAGTACGGAGGAATGGAAGCGAGTGAAATGAAGAAAGTGAAAGAACTAGAAGCAGAAAACAGACGCTTAAAGCGTATGTATGCTAATTTAGCCATGGAATTGGATGTAGCCAAGTATA
>NZ_JAAABJ010000223.1 GCF_009904105.1 Elizabethkingia argenteiflava
AAAGCCTGTAAAGTAATGGGCTATTCCCGAGACCGTTTTTATCGATTCTAAGAACTGTATGAGCAAGGAGGTGAATTAGCATTACAGGAAATCTCCAGAAGAAAGCCAGTATTAAAGAATCGTGTAGATGAAGTTATTGAAAAGGCTGTTGTTGATATAGCCATTGAGAACCCTACTTTGGGGCAGCTTAGAGTAAGTAATGAACTTAAAAAGCAAGGTTTC
>NZ_JAAABJ010000224.1 GCF_009904105.1 Elizabethkingia argenteiflava
ATGCTACACGAGCAAGAGCATTAAAAAATTATGATAAACAAAATCAAGCTTTTGCGATTGATTTTGTCGAATACTTCCGAAAACATTTTCCTTTTCGAATTCATAGTATACAAACTGATAATGGTCATGAATTCCAATCTAAATTTCACTGACACTGTGAAGAATTAGGGATCAGACATATCTTTATTAAGCCTAGAAGCCCTCATTTAAATGGTAAAGTAGAAAGATCTCCTCTTACGGACAAACAGGAATTTTATCAATTAATTGATTATAAAGATGATATAGATATTGAACAAAAACTCAAAGAATGGGAAATATTCTACAATTCGCATAGACCTAATGCGGCTTTAAAAGGGAAAACTCCCTATGAAGTACTCAAAGAAAAATTAAATATTAATCCCTCCAAAATTTATTAAATTTGCTTGTCAACCTTAGGTCTGAGACGTACATTTAAAATAATTTTGTAGTTTTAAATGAGATGGTTAACGTATTTAACTGATTAGTAATCTATTAAATATATGATTTCTTGATCGAATGAACAATCTTTTTTATTCCCTAAATACATAATAGGTTAAAAATTAATATTATTTCACAATAGTATGTATATTTTTTAATATAAATTTTGATTTATTAAAAATTTATATTAAACTTGCATTAGTTAAGTATATGCCATTTGGGTATATGATTTACACAATGATGATTAAAATATTATAACACCTCACACGTTATCAATTAAATTAAAGACCTTGGTAAACGATGAATAAGTTGTAAACTATCCTGAGCATATCTATTTCTAAAGATATATCATTATATATAAATTATTTAGACGTAATTGGAAATAATCGAAAGAATATTACAGGTGCGGGGTTAGGTTTTAGCAAAAAGGAAGCAGAAATATCTGCTTTTGGAGAATATATAGAGCGGTATGTTTCTAGTTTTCAAATTAATAACGGTTTGATCCATGGTTCTTTTAACGACCTGAGGGATACCTATGCTTGCTATTCGCCGAAAAGTTTGGAGTACTTCAATAAAAATCAATATGAATCTGATACATTTGAGTTGAAGCAGTGGAGAGAAGACTCTATAATACATTGGAGTAAAAGTTGTAATTATTTTTCAGGAGAACAAATACTTCTCCCATATTTTATGACACATACAGAGAATATTATAACAGATGGGCGCTTTCATATAAATACTTCTACGGGTACTGCGTGTCATATTTCAATTAAGAAAGCGGTACAATCGGGCTTATTGGAATGTATTGAGAGAGATGCCTTTTGCAAGTTTTGGTATTTACAAAGGAACAACCGATATAGAAAATTTTCGGAAAACTTCATCTTAAACCAATATCCTCAGGATAGAATTATTGAGCAATTATTCAACAATAAAAAGGTGAAAATTATTACCTATGATATCAGCGAGTATGCTTATTGTCCTACTTTTGTAGTATTTATTTTATTCAAACGTAAAGGTAGATTGTTACAAAGCTGTGGTTCTGCCTCTCGTCTCCATCATCAGGAGGCTTTAATCAAAGCATGTGTTGAAGCCTATCAGGGCATAGATTATGCAGACCAGTTAACGTTTGAACTAAAAGAAGAGATTCCGATAGAAAAAGTTAATCAGAGAGATTTTTCTATGATTAATTCATTTAGAAAACACTATGCTTTATATTGTTTGTATCCTGAACTAAGAAATGAAGTGCCTATTTTAAAGGATGTGTTTGGATTTTCTCACTATAGTAACGACTGGAAGGAAGCATATGAACACCATGTATCCGATTTTTCTAATGAAGAGTTGAAATCTAAAAGATTGGATGAGATCTATTATACCATTCTGTCTGATCCAAATATAATACCTGCTGGCTATGAAGTGGTAAAAGTAACCACTCCAAAATTACACCTTTTAACGGGTAATTTTAATTATCCTTATTTAGGGTTGTTTTCTGATAAAGAAGATCTATTTACTCAAATGCCTCACTTTTTTCCTTAAATTTATTAAAATAACTATTCTAATTCACTGATATGAAAACGATTCTACTGGCGAGTATTGTCCAATTAACTTCCTGTTCCGAGTCCAAAACTGTGGAGGCTCAAACACCTAAATCTGATGTCACAATAAATCATTTGACTCAGGATATCCATAAGGAGAAAAAGCCTTACGTAATTTCAAAACAGGATTCTAGTGTTGTTTATAAAAAAGAAACTAATACTGAACTACAGGTGCAAAAAAAGTTTTTTCAAGAATCTGTAGAAGTCGCTATTGACGAGACCTGGGTTATAAAAAAGATTGATCCTTTGCTTCTTAAAGTAAAAAAAACATTATTAGACAAAGATATACCCAAACAAGATAAAATTTACTGGCTTGCCTATTTACATTATTATGAAGCCATTTTCTATAAAACGATTGCTAAAAATGATCATAAAGCCTCTGCTTCTATAGAAAAAGCGATAGAACTTTTAAACGAAAACCCAAGAACTTCAGAAGATTATGCTCTTCTAGCAGGATGTACCTCTTTTTCTATTCAGTTTGCAAACCTAGTCCAATTACCTAAAATATCAAGTAAAGTTTCGGAATTGGCTAAAAAATCTCTGCAGCTAAATCCTAAAAATATGCGAGCTTATTATGTATTAGCTTCTCATAATTTGTATACTCCGAAGATGTTTGGGGGGGTGGTAAAAGTCGAAGAATACGCTCATAAGGGCCTTGCCTGTCCCGAGCGTTTGGATCATAAGCTGTACAGCCCATATTGGGGGAAATATAAAATATATGAAATATTGGAAGATTATTACCAAATGGAAAATCGACCTTTAGAGGCAAAAAAATACAAGGAGTTAATTAAAAAGAAACTATAAAAAATAAAACTCATGAGAGATCTAAATATCTCACATTTGCTTTCCAAGCATAAGCTGAGTAATGATATTTTAGGCTTTTTGGAACGGATAAAATTTCATGCTTACCATTTGGAAAACCAACAACGTTTTGAATTAATTTCCAATGTTAACCAAAGTCCTGAATTGTTAAATCAAATTTTTAAATCTCAATACGAAACGGGATTTGCAAAAAAAATTGATTTAAAATTATCACCTACTAAAACCCCGAAACATGAACAGTTACAGAAGATCAACCTAGCTAGGAAAAGTATATATATCCTACGAAAAACTTTCAGATTTCCTACAACTATTTTATTCTATTACTGGAGAGGAAACTTATGAAGTATCGGGAATAGAAATAAAAAGAAGTATCCGAAATATTGCTTCTGGGGGAGGGGTATATCCTACAGAGATATTTATCGTCAATCAACGTATTCATGGGCTTCCAAAAGGAGTTTATCACTACGAAGTAATACAAGAAAAAATAGCTCTTGTTCACCCAATGGAGAATACTGATTTTAACCAGTTGCAATATTTATTTATGGCTTCTCAACATTCAAAATCGAATATTGATTATCAAGGGGCATCTTTTTTTATTTTATTTACTTCTGTTCTTAATAAACATTCTTTTAAATATCAAGACTTTGGAATATTATTATCGTTACTTGAAGTGGGAGAATTTATTCACTCTGCCTATCTATCTTGTTCTACTTTGGATTTAGGAGGATGTGTTTTTGGAGGTATACTAAATGATGAGATAAATAAGTTTTTAGATTTACGAAATCCCTTACATTATCCAGTAGTAGCTATGGCGGTTGGTAATAAAGCATAATATTAAAGAAATGGAGCTGAATAAAAATATACAGGTTTTTCATAAAGATAAAGAAAATATGTTATTGAAAGTAGGTAAAGAGCCTAATCTTATATCGATTTCTCATATTGAATATCGAATTTTAGAATATTACTCCAAAGTGCTAAATGCAGATAAAGTGATTATGTATTTCCAAAACGAAGTGAATATAGATAAGCAAGATTTAAAGAAACTGATTAGAATAGCGGAAAGCAATAGGTTAATAATCAGTTCTGAAGAAAACGAAAGAGATAAAAGATTATTTATCCATTTAATATTACGCAGAAATCGAAAAATTTTTGAAATTTTTAACGTAGACTTTACGAATACAATTATGGAACGTTTTTTTGAAAACAAAATTTTTCAGAAGTTGTTAATATGTCTTTTAGCTTTTATGACAGCATACTTTGTATATAATTTGGTAATAACGCCGTTAAATTTTCGGGAAAATTATCTTGAAATGCTGTATTCTGTTCCTGTTAGTTTTAGTTCTATTGTTGGATTTATTTATCTGTCTGTTACGGTTTCTTTATTTATACATGAATTGGGACATTATTTTGTATACAAACAAGTAGGAGGAAAAGGTTCCGTTTTCGGACTGGGTCTTATGTATTTTATACTTCCTATAATATTTCACAGGGCATTTATCAATAATCTTTCTAATAAAAAAGCAATAATCCTTACCTATTCTGGAGGAATTATTTTGGATTTTTTTACATTTTTATTTTTATTGTACTTCACTAAAAATTACTACCAAATTTATCCTATTTTGGCATTTTTAGGTTATTGTTTGATGACTTCCCTACTCATTCGTTCTTTTTTTAACCTCAATTTTTTTCTACCAGGTACAGATGGCTACTATATTTTTACAGAAATAATTGAAAGACCGGATTTGCATGATACATCTAAAGCAGCTTTTAAAAGCTTATTTCGTGGTAATATAAACGTCCAAATCCTTTTGCATTCTGTTTATTTCTTGCTCAGCGGGGTATTTATTATTGCTGCACTTTTATTTTTCATTTTACCACTGATTATTTATTTTTACTATGTTACAATATAGATTATGTAGTTTTGCAAGTTTATTTTATTTTCAATTTTTTTTCGCGCAAGAGGTTAAAAAAGACAGCATTTCCCACTCCATAGATAGTGTTGCAATAGGGGAAGAAAAAATTACTCCCAGGCATGATATTACTGAGTTAGTTTTGGTGAAAAAGGACCCCATTACAGAGCATCAAGCTGTAACAAAACTCGAAAAACTGGATATTTATTTTAATCCCACTTCACAGGCCGATCCACTGAAAGCAATTAATACCATGCCTTTTTCTACTAACTTACAAGAAACGGCATTACCTGTATTGAGAGGTGGAGATGCCAACCGTTCTAAAGTATATCTAAACGGTGTACCGATATTTAACCCGGTTCGAAATTCAACAGATAATAATTTAGGAAATTTTTCTCTTTTCAATACAGAACTATTGGAAAAGGAATATGTGTACCCCAGTAATCCTCCACTTTCTTTTGGAAACTCATCCGCAGGTATTGTAGAAATAGAAACAAGTAAAAAAATAACTTTAGATAATTTACAAATTTCTTTAAGCTTGTCCAATATTGGTCTTTTACTTAGTAAGAAATTAAGCAAAAAAGAAGGGGATTTTTTCCAAATTTATACAAATTATCAATTTTCGAAAGCTTTTGTGGATTTGAATAAAAATAGTGATTTTCTGAGAGTTAAAAATTTCTCTAGCAGAGATTTGGGATTAAATGCACATGTAGATCTTACCGATTATTTGTCATTCAATTCATATACTTATTTTATAGATGAGGACTACACATGGCTGAATAGTACTTTAAATTATATGGGAGATGCAAGTTTTGTAAAAAAACGACTGTTTTCGGTGAATAATCTAGATTTTTTGAGGCAAAAGAATAAATTTCGCTTCTCGGTATTAGCAGATGTCAGTAATAGTACTTATAAATTTGGTAATATTTTGTCCAATACTCAGACTGTTCAATATTTTTCTTCTCTGTACCACCAGCACCGTTTTACAAAAGAATTCAGTATGCAGTATGGATTAGATTTTTTCTTAAGTCATGAACATTACGATGAGTTTCTCCCTAAATTTTATTATGCTTTAAATCCGCAAAATCTGAATTATCATCTTTTTCAGAATAAAAGTTTTCAATATACAGAAACTTATTTATGGGTAGATTACAAGACCAAAGAATGGGGAGTATCTGCTGCGGCCCGACAAAATTTATTCCCTCAAGACAAAGTGTATTACACCAGTTATCAACTAATGCCTTATTACCATTGGAATAATAAAAACAAATTGAATTTAGGAATGGGTAAATATCACAGTTTTTCTCCGCCATTTTATACCGATAAGCACCATTATTTACTTACCAGCAAACAAATTGGGCTAGATTACCAATATGAAAATAGAAAACTTTCTATTTCTTCCGCCATATATACTAAGGAAGATAATGGAACACAAATTAGTTCTATAATAGAACAGGCTCAGAGAGTTCGGTCTTTCGGTATTGAATTTTCAGCACAGTATAATTTTACAAAAAACCTATACTTACAGCTATCCAATTTGTTTTTAGATCAAAAACAGAGCATATCTGGAAAAGAATATCCAGGGACAATGGATATGAAATATTTTATAAAAGCACAAATGACTTTCCTGCATGCTTTTATTAATGCTTCTCTTGCTCTTACCACACGCCCAGGGCAATTTTATACGGATATTTACTCGGCTTCCTATAGTCCGGAGGCGCAGAATTATCAACCTCTTTATACCTCATTTTATAACGAAAGATATTCCAAATATTTCCGTTTGGATTTCACAACGAATAAAACATTTTCCCTGAAAAAAGGGAGCTTAATAAGCTTTCTTTCAATTAGTAACTTGTTTAATAATAAAAATCAATCTTCTGCTTATTACAATCTAGATTACTCCCGTAAATTTTTCGTACCCTATCAAGGAAGAGTTTTTTATTTCGGTGTACAATGGCGTTGGAATAATATCGGGGGGTAATCTATCACTCACTAAAAGTAAAAAGTAATAACAATTACTACTTTTTATACCTACTCAAATCGGGAATCCTACACATTCCGTGAGGATTTTTTATAAATTTTAATCAACTTATAATTGGACGCATGTTTTTGTTACATTTGTGAGTCACTAAATTAACCCTGTTAAAAATGAGTATATTTAATAATACCCAAATTGCATTTGAAGATAAAACAACCGCCCAATTGAAAAAAGCATATTGGATGTTTAAAGCAATCGAAAATCCAGTATTAGCCCATTTAGGAGTATCTTTGCTAAATTTTAGCGTCAAAAATAATTTTCCATTTGTAGAAGAAATTGTAAAAAACACACTGTTTGAACACTTTTGTGGTGGTGAGACGCGTGAAGAGAGTATCAGTGTTGTTAATAGATTGTGGAAGAGAGGAGTGGGGAGTATTTTTGATTATTCAGTAGAGGGAAAAGAAGAGGAAGAAAGCTTCGACAGAGTTTGTGCAGAGATTAAAGATATTATTAAATTTTCCAAAGACCATCAGGCGATCCCTTTTGTGGTGTTTAAACCAACTGCATTCGGAAGAATAGGTCTTTATGAAGAGGTAGGGAAAGGAGGTCAGCTTACATCCGATGAGAAAGAGGAGTGGGAGCGCGTAAAACAACGTATAGACGAGATTTGCGAGCTCTGCTATGAGTGCAATATAAGAGCGATGATAGATGCAGAGGAATCTTGGGTACAAGATGCAGCCGATTATTTAGTAGAAGAGATGATGGAAAAATATAATAAGCAAAGCACTATCGTATGGAATACGATTCAAATGTATAGAACGTATAGGCTGGAGTATATGGAGCAACATCTTCATCGGGCCCAAGAAAAAGGATATTTTATAGGTTATAAAATGGTGAGAGGCGCTTATATTGAGAAGGAGAACACAAGAGCAAAAAAAATGGGATATCCTTCGCCTATCCATAAAACCAAACAACATACAGATGATTATTATAATGCTGGAATTGATTTTATAATGGCGCATCTGGATCGAATTTCTGCCTTCTTTGGGACGCATAATGAAAAAAGTACTCAGTTGATAATGGAAAAAATGAAAACGGCGGGACTTGCCAATAATTCTTCTCATATTTATTTCGGGCAATTATATGCCATGTCGGATAATATAAGCTTCTATTTATCAAAATTGGGGTATAATACCGCCAAATATCTACCCTATGGTCCGGTGAAGGAGGTGGTGCCTTACTTAACACGGCGTGCTCAGGAAAACACTTCCGTAGCAGGGCAATCGGGTCGCGAGCTCTCTCTTATTAAAAAAGAAATAGAAAGAAGAAACAAAGATAAAAAATGAAGTTTGTACAGCTCATTTTACCTTTAAACATAAAGGCCACCTATACTTATAGTGTTCCTATATTTTTAGAAGGTAAGCTAGAGATAGGCATGAGGGTAGTGGTACCTTTTGGAGGTAAAAAATTATATACCGGAATTATCGCTGAGATTCATAATAGAGTGCCGGAAGTTTTCTTACCCAAAGAAATTATCTCAGTCTTGGATAGTGAAGCTATTCTGCCCCGGGAGCAATTATTATTTTGGACTTGGCTTTCCGATTATTATTTATGCAATATAGGAGAAATCTATCGTATTGCATTTCCTTCTTCTTTAAAGCTGGAGAGTGAAACTTATATCGGTAAAAATCCTAATGTAGAAATAGATTATAGTATTTTAGATGCCAATGAATTGCATTTAATGCAGGCATTGGAAGTAAAATCAATGATAAGCCTCCAGGAATTAGAAGCTTTTATTCCCAGAAAGGAGATCATGAAGACTCTTAATCACTTATTGGATGAGCGCTGGATTATGATTGATGAAAGGATAAGTGAAAAATATAGGGCGAAAGAAATCTCTTATATCAGACTAAAAGAAGGCTTATTGCAGCCTTCTAAACTAACCGAAATTCTGACAGTATTAACCAAAGCACCTAAACAGAAGGCTCTTTTTTTAGCCCTCTTAGATAAAGAGACCTCAGGAGAGACAAGGATTAAAAAATCTGAACTTTTCGAAAATAAATTCTTTAGCAGTTCTCAACTCAAAGCTTTGATAGATAAGGGTTTTTTAGAAGAGTATTACGTACAGAAAAATAGAATAGAAGCTTATGAAGGGGTCTTAGAATCCCTAGAACAGCTTACCGAAATCCAGCAAAAAGCCCTGTTGGAAATAGACCAACAATTTACCCATAAAGATGTTGTTTTATTACATGGGGTTACCGGTTCTGGGAAGACCCATTTATATAGCGCAAAGATTGAAGAATTGATCTCAAAAGGTAAAAATGTATTGCTGATTTTTCCGGAAGTAAGCCTTGCCAAACAGATGATTCGCCGGTTAGAAAAAAAACATGGAGCTCTATTGGGGTTTTATCATTCTAAAATGACTGATTTTGAGAAAGTAGAAGTCTGGAAAAATGTGAGACAAAATAAATTTAAAATTATTTTGGGGACGCGAAATGCCTTGTTTTTACCCTTTCGAAATTTAGGACTAATCGTTGTAGATGAAGAACACGACACTCAATATAAATCCACTTCTGTACATACTTTTTTTAATGTTAAAGATGCAGCCATACTTCTGGCCAGTTTCTATAAGGCAAAGATCTTATTAGGAAGTGCTACCCCTTCTGTAGAATCTTACCACAATGCTTTAACTGGAAAGACAGGTCTGGTAAAGATGGAAGAACGTTTTGGAGGCGGTAAACTACCGATTATAGAGCTCTTGGACTTTAAAGAGGCACAGCAGCTTAAAACCACCAAGGGGAGTTTTACCTTTCAGGCACTTACCGAAATTCAAAATGAATTGGAAAAGAAAAAACAGGTTATCATCTTACATAACCGGCGCGGTTATGCCAATGTGGTAGAATGTAACAGCTGTGGCTATGTACAGTATTGTAATAATTGCGATGTGGTGATGACTTATCATAAAGTATCCCAAGATTTGAAGTGTCATTACTGCGGACAGAGAGCCGCTATGCCCATAAGTTGTCCCTCCTGTCATTCTGAAAATATCACTACAAAAGGCTTGGGCATTCAGCAATTAGAAGAAGAGATAAAGAAATTATTTCCCACGGCAACTGTAGGAAGAATGGATCTGGATGCTATGCGTACTAAATTTGCTTATGAGAAATTTTTTGAGAAAATAGAAAACAGAGAACTAGATATTATTATAGGGACACAGATGATTTCTAAAGGCTTGAGCTTTGAGAATGTAGATTTGGTGGTGGTTCCCAAAGCTGATGCTTTGCTCCATATTCAGGACTTTCGAGCCGAAGAAAGAGCTTATCAGTTGTTTATTCAGGTGGCTGGACGTGCGGGTAGAGCTTCCCAGAAAGGGAGAATGCTCCTTCAGACCTATAATCCCGAGCGAATAATTTTTGATAAATTATTAAAAAATAACGAATATATTTACGAATATCTTATTGAGGAGAGAAAGAAGTTTTTATACCCACCCTTTGTTAGACTGGTTTTCATAGAATTAAAACACAGGAAGGAAGATAAGTTAGAGCGCGCCTCTTTATTTCTAGGCTCCATTATTAGAAAGTATTTACCCGAAAACTGTGTTTTCGGTCCCGAAAAATCACCTATTTTCAGAATTAATAATGTTTATCAATACCAGTTATTACTAAAGCTGCCCAAGGGAAAAAAATACAATTTATTTAAACAAATGCTGGCTAAGTCAATAGAAGAATTCAATCAAATAGCGGGTTATAAAAATGTTAAATTAATGGTCTCCATAGATTTTTAACTAATTTTAACAAAAGTTAAGAAGCTTTATTATATTTAAAAGGAATAACAGAAACAATAAATTAGTATTTTTATTCCATATTTTAAAACACGGGGTGATATTTTTATAAAAATTCATCATTATCTTGTTTTTTTTAATTTATTGATAAATGAATGTAAAAAAAGTTATTTTAGGAAATTTACTGTTCTTAACATCCTTTATCTTCGCACAGCCTTCGGTACAAACCTATTATCCACAGGCATATGCGGAGCAGCAGTTGGTAGGGAAAAGCGTAACCGCCGAAAAATCGCTGTTAGAAGCTAAAGACCAGTTAGAAAATGAGTTGAGTAGAATGCATAGCGATCCTGTTTTACGTTATGCTACTTGGGGGTTTGCTGTTTACGACCCTCAATTGAACAGATTGATCACGAGTTACAATGAAAACTTACCCTTAATTCCAGCTTCTACTACTAAGCTATTGACTACAGATACGGCTTATTCAGTGTTTGGTCAAAATTTTCAGTGGACAACACAATTAGAATATTCTGGAGAAATTTCTCCAGATGGGGTTTTAAACGGCAACTTGTACATTGTGGGAAGTGGAGATCCTACTTTGGGTACTGGACAAGCTGGGGCCGACACCTATGGGGGGGTGATCAATAATTTTAGAGAAGCAATACAAAATTTAGGCATCACGACCATTAACGGTGATATTATTGTACAAACCGCGGTATTTAAATCACCTGAGAACGTGATTCCAGCCAATATCATATGGTTAGAACATAACAACTATTATCTACCTGTAGGCAGTACAGCCAATATAAATCCCCAAAATGAAAAACCGGCAGCTAAAGCCAAAAAAGCAGCCTCTTTGCAAAGGTATTTTTATATTTCCCCATACACTAAACAACTCGTTTATACCGATAGAATACAAGGAGATGGCTATATTTTAGGAGAATTGCCTCAACCACCCATGTATTTAGCAAATAATTTTCGTGCAGCCTTATCCAGGGATGGGATAGCCGTTTTAGGTGAGGTAATGTCCCGTGACTTAGATACCACACCTGAAAAGAGGATGTTTGTAGCCGCCCAAAAATCACCAAGCTTAGCCAATATTGTATATTATACCAATCAAAATAGTAATAATAGATTAGCAGAGGCTTTATTGGTGATATCAGGATTTTATGCAAATGGAGATTGCTCTATGGAGGGAGGCAGAAATGCAGTGATCAATCATTTAAATAGCGTAGGCTTTGATTTCTCAGGGCTTAATTATAGCGATGGCAGCGGTTTGTCCAAGAGCAATTCTGTAACGCCTCTGGCGCATGTTAAATTTTTAGCACAACTGATGAAGCAGCCCTATTTTCCAACTTATTTTGAATCCTTACCCATTGCAGGCAATACAGGAACCTTAAAAAGAATGTTTTTATACAATGAAGCTAACGGACAGATTTTTGCTAAAACGGGTACTTTGAATAGGGTAAAAACCCTGGCAGGTTATATAAGGACGAGAAGTGGTAGAATGCTCACTTTCTCTTTATTGATCAATAATTATAGTGGTTCTGTAAGCCAAGTAAAGCGTAGAATGGAAGAATTGCTAGAGCCTACATTACAACTATAATTTTTTTAGGATAACAATTTAAAGCCTTCTTTACTGAAGGCTTTTTTTATAAATTAGCAGTTCAAATTAGATAACATGATTAGCCAAACATTTTTAGAACACCTCCAAAAGGAATTAAAAGAAATTGATGCAGAGGGATTGTATAAAAGAGAGCGCATTATAACATCTGCTCAGGATGCGGAAATTGTGACCAATGGTAAAAAAATATTGAATTTCTGTGCCAATAATTATTTAGGATTGGCCAATCATCCAGACGTGATTAAAGCTTCACAGCAAGCCATCGAAACTTATGGATATGGAATGGCTTCGGTGAGATTTATCTGTGGAACACAAGATATTCATAAAAATTTAGAAAAAAAACTTTCAAACTTCTTAGGGACTGAGGATACCATTTTATATGCGGCCTGTTTCGATGCCAATGGAGGTATTTTCGAACCCTTATTTACAGAAGAGGATGCTATTATTTCAGATGAACTAAATCACGCTTCTATTATTGATGGTGTCAGACTGTGTAAGGCTGCACGCTATAGGTATAAAAACAATAATATGAGCGATTTGGAGCAGCAGCTTAAAGCGGCCTCTGAAAAAAAACACAGGTTTAAAATTATTGTAACCGATGGTGTGTTCTCTATGGATGGTGTGGTAGCCAATATAAAGGGGATATGTGATCTTGCCGAAAAATATGACGCCTTGGTAATGGTAGACGATTCACATGCCACAGGCTTTATAGGTAAGACCGGGCGTGGAACTCATCAAGCGAATGATGTGATGCAGCGGGTGGATATTATTACCTCTACCTTAGGGAAGGCTTTAGGGGGAGCGCTAGGTGGATTTACATCCGGTAAAAAAGAAATTATTGATATGCTGAGACAGCGTTCTCGCCCGTATTTATTTTCCAACTCATTGGCTCCTGGTATTGTAGGTGCTGTTGATAAAGTATTAGATCTTATAACAACAGATACCTCTAGAAGAGATAAAGTTATGGAAAATGCACAATATTTCCGATCTAAAATGCTAGACGCTGGCTTCGATATTTTAAAGGGAGATGCAGCTATAGTTCCAGTAATGTTATACGATGCTAAACTCTCTCAAAAAATGGCGGATAAATTACTAGAAGAAGGAATTTATGTCATTGGCTTCTTCTACCCAGTTGTACCAAAAGGTAAAGCGAGGATCAGAGTACAACTATCCGCAGCACATACCCGAGCCCATTTGGATCAGGCGATCACAGCTTTTACCAAAATCGGCAAAGAACTGGGAGTGATATAAGTTTGTTGTATTTTTTTACTAAAGAAAAAAAGCCTTAATGATTAATTAAGGCTTTTCTTATTCATATTTTCTACATCTGAATTCCAGATCATCTCCAATAGCATAAAGTTTTTTCCATCATTTAATTTTATAGGATTAAAAAATATATTCATACTATTTGAGAATATGTACTTGTTTATCTGTGTTTACTACACAAATCCACAACCACAAAGAGGTTTAAACAGTCAAAAACTTGACAAAGGGGGTCAGGATGTTATATATTTGCGGTCTTAAATTTTTTTAACGTAACATAGGATTTTATAACAATGAAAACTTCTGATTTTAATTTTAACCTTCCCGATCATCTTTTAGCAGAGCATCCATGTGAAAACAGAGATGAGGCCAAATTGATGGTGTTAGACCGTAAAACACAAACCATCGAAC
>NZ_JAAABJ010000225.1 GCF_009904105.1 Elizabethkingia argenteiflava
ATTCGAGTCCACGTAGATATTCTGCTTGCTGCCCTGGTAACGGGATACCAACGTCGATGAATCGCTATTCTCAGGTTCTACCCCTCTGTAAGCCAGAATCTTAAACCAACGCTGCCGATAAACGGTAACAGACGTACTTGTATTCTGATCGCTTTTGCTATGATCTCTCGTATCTATGGTCAGAACACCCTAATCTATCGGACGGATTTCCCAATGAGTTTTTTCTGAATAATAGTTGTTCCCCCAGCGTCCTTTGTATATAAACTTTCCCCAGTTACGGTACATGGGACAAAAGCGACCGTCATCTTTTTTATTCG
>NZ_JAAABJ010000226.1 GCF_009904105.1 Elizabethkingia argenteiflava
ATTCGAGGGTACATCTGCTAAACAAACAGATGCACTAAGTCGTAAAAACACGACTTCTACCCATGAAATAAAATATTCGGATCCGGCTCAAAAAGAGAAATCTGAAAAGAAAAATTAAATCAAATCAAACACTCATAAAAACACAAAATATGGAGAAGCAAAAGCGGCAATTGATCCGGAAAAGTTTGTACGCGTAGAACATTAAGTATATTAAAGTTTTTTTTGTTTTTATATCATCTGTAATAATGATACTTAGTGGTCTACTCCCATTTCTTGACAATATTCTTCTAAAATTTTATCCTGATCA
>NZ_JAAABJ010000227.1 GCF_009904105.1 Elizabethkingia argenteiflava
ATTCGAACTAGTGTTGGAACATTTACGAGGCAAATTTCGAGTAAAACTAGGACAAAAATCAGAGCCATCGCTTGGTATTATGGACAGCCAGAATATTCGCTGGGGCAATAACCGGTCATTAAAAGGATTTGATGGAAATAAAAAGATTAAGGGCATAAAACGTCATGTGGTCGTTGATAAAAATGGTTTTTTAATTGCAATCATGGTTACAATGGCTAATATACATGATAGTAAGGCTGTTATTTTACTTATGCGCGGGTTAA
>NZ_JAAABJ010000228.1 GCF_009904105.1 Elizabethkingia argenteiflava
AGGTCTATCCTTAAAGAAAGTAGAGATCTACGGAGGTCTATCCTTAAACAACGTAGGTCTATACTTAGGAGAATGATTTATATAATTATATAATGTAAATATAATAGAGATGAATTATATTTTAATTCAAGAAAGAAATTAGAGATCTACTGATGTCTATCCTTTAGGAAAATTAAATAACTACGGAGGTCTATCCTTAAACTACGGAGGTCTATCCTTAATCTACGGAGGTCTATCCTTAAACTACGGAGGTCTATCCTTAAGCTACGGAGGTCTATCCTTATATTATGTTAATATCATTGAGATGAATTTTCGTTTAATTCAGGAAAGACTTTAGA
>NZ_JAAABJ010000229.1 GCF_009904105.1 Elizabethkingia argenteiflava
AAACATACATTTAGAAATAATTAGTGTGCAAAAGTAGGAAATAAAATCATTTATTCCTCAATTTTTATATACACCTCATAAATCTGCGTAAACAACTGTTGCATAATGGATTCCTCTTGCAAAGGAGAAAATTTTACGATATTAATCTGACTTTGCAAGTTTTTAACTTTTTCTAAGATGTCAGCGTCGTAATGATTGCTAAGATAGCTCAAAAAAGTAGTCTGGTAATGAAATTCGGTATAATCCTCTAATTCCTTCTGCATGTCTGAATAGGCTATAAAGAATTTCGAATAATCCTTTTGGGAGATAAGGTTTTCAAGATACTTTAGGTGTGTAGGTATATCGACACGCATTTCTTTAAGGAGTTTATGTTCAGTTTCTGATACATTGGTTGTTAACTTAAAATGTGGAGAGTAGTGTTTCCCTGTAGGAGAGCTCGCTTTGTTGGAATTATAAATTTTATAAAAGAAATAAAGAAATAAAGCTACGAGTAGCAAAGCAACTAATAATAACCATGGGGATATATTTTCGTTATGGCTACGAAAATATCGATGCTCCACGTCTACCTGAGCAATAACCGGTATATTAACATCTGGGGCAACAGACTGATCACGATCGCCTCCGGTTTTTACCTCCTTAGAGGGGGTCGGTAATGGAGCCTCTTTTCTTTGTATAAAAATAGGTAAATCTGGAAAGTTCTCTATTTTATATTCTTTAAATTGAGGATCAAAGTAAGAAAAAGGCTCTAAAGCTATAGTGCATTTCCCATATTTTTTCGGAATAACAAGGTAATCGGCCGTCACATCTCCTTTAAACCCTAAATCTCCGGCAGTTTTTAGGTTATAGGTGATTTTGGGTTTATAAATGCGATAGGCTTCCGATTCAATAAACTTCGGCAACTGGACTTCTTTTAAATTGCCTACACCCGATAACTTCACTTGAATACTTATGGGTTTATTGATCTCCAAATCGCCAAGCGTTTTCATAGAGACCTTTGCCTTATACTGACCTACTGCATTTTGAAAATCAGCAGGAGCGTTATCGGGTAAAGGCTTCACATTCAACTTGACCCTATTGGATTTTATCTTAGATACGGTTCCTCCCTGTACTACTTTTGCTTCTACCGGAGGTAATATTGTTTTTCCAGAAATTTCAGGAAAGAGCAGATAAACAGCCATTTTCATAGAATATTCGTCAGCGGTATGATCTATTTCTCCATTTGTATCTCCTACCTTATAATACCGGACACTACGAGCGGGAGAAAACTGCACCTCTTCGATATTATCCAGACTGTTCATATTTTTACTATAGGCGGTAACTATAGCCATAACCGCCTCATTTACATATACATTTTGAGCATTGATATGCGTTCTAATATAAACTTCATTGTTACTACGTAACTGAGGTTTATTCTCTACAAATTTTTCATTTTTAACAAAGATTTCTTTGGTATCGGTTTTATAAATAACATTATCTACTTTTGCCAAAGCACTCCCTATTCTTAGTACGCCTGATACTTTTGGCCTTACCACCACTAAAGCTGAAAATCGAGTTAGCTCTACTCCTTTTCTTTCATCTAAATAATATTCACGACTGGTTTCAGGTGCTGAAATATCGTATTTTTTAGGATCAAAATAAGGGAGCTTCATCTGAATATCACTAGAAGACTTAGAGGTAGCCATAAAGACTATAGGTATCTCTTGCCCTATTTTAAGAGGGCCCTTATCCTCTACATACATACTCATCTCTACCTGAGCAGAAACATGTAAACCTGCTAATAGAAATAATATGTAAAAATACATACGACTCATCACCAGTCTTTTTCGTTGCTTATAGGACTACTGTTGGTTTTTTGATTAAGTATTCTCTTGGAAGTGTTTTTCTCTTTATCTCCTACCTGCTGAAGAATCTCTTTTTCCATATCTCGGGGTATCCTCTCTTCTTGCCCTTGATTTTTATTTTGATCACGCCCCTCTGCATTCCCTTTATCCTGCTGATAATTCCCCTGTTCAGTTTTTTGTACATCACCCTTATTTTCTTGGGGTGGCTCTTCTCCCTGCCCAGCCTTATTATCCTGTTTATCGCCCTTTCCTTCACCTGAGTGGTTTTGCTTATTTTGTTTATCCTTAAGCTTGGCTATCTCGTAATTTTTACGAATCGCAAAGTCTGTGGGGGATAGCTTTAATGCTTCTTTATAATAGCGAGCAGCTTCCTGGGGCTTATTCTGTTGCATTAATGCATTTCCGCGATTATACAGAGCGGCCACTTTATCCTGTACATTATTGGTCAGGTGCTCAGCTTTCTGATATTCTTCCTGAGCTTCTTTATATTTTTTTTGTTTGTAGAGGGCATTCCCCAGATTATAGTGAGCTCCAAAATCTTTTGGTTTTTTTTGAACAGCCTTAAGGTAATAAACAGAGGATTCTTCGTATTTTTTATTCTCAAAATCCCTATTCCCTTTATAAATTAAAGTTTTAACATCTTGAGCGTAAAAAATACCAGATATATGTATAAGTAGTATGAATAATATATTTTTTAGTAACATTCGAAATACTTTACAAAAGTAACATTTTATATGTTAAGATCTCTTTTGGGGTTTGTTAAATATATGATAAAAAAAAGTAGCATGGAAATGCCTAAAAACCACTGATAAGCATGCTTGGCAGAAGACGAATCCCTAACTTCCTCTATTTCGCTTTTTAATTTTTCTATGGTATTCACTAACTGATCGGCCACCTTATCGGCATTACCGTCAATGTACACTCCTCCAGTACTATTGGACATTTCTACCAAAGCCTGAGTCTGGCGTTTAGAAATTACCGGCTCTCCATAAGGATTGATTTTATACCCCATTAATTGACCATGCATGTAATCTGGAACCGGAGCTCCTTGATCACTGCCAATACCCACTGCTATAATTTTAATTCCCTGAGCTTTTGCTAATGAGGCCGCCGCCTTATCATTGCCTTCATTATCTTCTCCATCGCTTATTAAAACTACATTTCGACCACTCTTGGAACTGGCTTTATACATTTTAGAAACTTCCTTGAGTGCTACTAAAAAATCGGTTCCTTGTTGACCTATCATACTCGTTTCCATAGCTTGAATATAGGTTTTAACCGCTTCATAATCTGTAGTTAAAGGCATAATAGAAACTGCATTTCCTGCAAACACCACAATACCTACTCGCTCGTCTTTCATTTTCTCAAGTGTCTCCAGAACAATTTTTTTCTCTTTTTGCAACCTGCTAGGCTGTACATCCTCTGCGTTCATAGAATTAGAAACATCTAATAATAAAACCACATTGGAAATTTTGTGTTGTGTTTTCACTTCTTCACGACCTGTAATTAAATCGGCAAAAGCGAGTATCAAAAAAATAAATCCTAAAAAATATAAGACGATAAAAACATACTGATATTTAGCCTTCGACATAAATAAAACAGCATGAAAGTGTTCATCTGCAAATAAATTCTTTTTCTTTCCCCGCCAACGCATAAAATAGAAAATCATCCCTCCCAGAAGGGGTAATAATAAGAGTAGAAAAAAACAATTATAATTATCAAATGTCCAGTTCATTACACCAAAATTTTATACCGCACCCATCTCAAAAAAGCATCTAGAAGAAGGAAAACTAGCGCTACCCATAGACTCCCTCTAAAATGCTCTTTATAATTATACATTTTGGAGGCTTTAATATCCGTCTTCTCTAATTGATTAATTTCATTATAAATTTGTTCAAGCGCTTGATTAGAGGTCGCCCTAAAATATTTCCCACCTGTCTCCAATGCTATATTTTGCAAAGCAGGCTCATCAATTTCCACTTTTTGCTCGGTATAAATTAAATCCCCAAAAAAAGGATCTATAGCCGTAGGCGTTAATGCATAACCATTAGTACCAATGCCAATCGTATAGACTTTAATATGATTTTTAGCTGCCAATATCGCAGCAACAGCTGGATCTAGGCTATTTTTAATCGTTTGTACACCATCGGTCATCAGGATTACGATTTTACTTTTCGACTTGCTATCCTTTAAATGATTAATCGCTACTGCTAAGCCTTCTCCTATAGCTGTTCCAGGGGATAATTCATTAGGATCCAAATGCGCAATCTCCTGCTTGAGCACTTGATGATCCATTGTTAAGGGCACCTTTAGGAAACCCTCTCCAGCATAAGCAACTAAGCCTATTCTATCCCCAGGTCTGTCGTTTACGAATTTCTGAGCTATTTTAGATAAAGCTTGCAATCGATCGGGATCTAGATCTTTAGATAACATACTAAAGGAAACGTCTACTGAAAGCATAATATCAATCCCCTTACCTTCATCACCATCCTGAGATACCGTGAAAGTCCTGGGCCTAGCCAGCGCTATAATCATGGCAGAAAGAACAATATACTTGGTGATTCTGAATAAGAAAAATATAAGGTCCATTGCCGTATACCCACGCATATTTTGGGTTACCGGCACTTTTATACCCTGGTTTTTCTTACGTATAAAATCTCTTATTAAAAGGGGAATTAATCCTAAAAACAACCACAAAAGCTGAGGACTCTCAAATTCGAAATTGAAACCTAAAGAAGTAAAAAAATCAGACATGTTTCCTTATATTTTCAAATTCAATGTCTTTATAAGACCTTTTTACAAATTCTTTAATATTATCGAAATCATTTTCCATTAGGCTATGTGAGGGGATAATTTTTGCAAACTTCACCAAATCCCCCCGCGAGAAAACTTCTGCCAATATTTTTTCATTAGCCTCCGCTATTTTATTCTGCCCCTTCATATAATCCAATAAATCTTCTGTCAATAATTCTTTAGCTGGAAATCCATATTGTTGAGATAAGAAATTTCGCGTAATATCGATTAATTGAACATAAAAATTTCTAAAATCATTGTTTTCAATATATTTTTTATTTTTTAAAGCTTCTAGCTCCTGGAGTGCCTGATGACTGCGTAGCAAGGGTGGAGATTTTTTGGCCCTTCCCCATTTTATATACATCCAGATTAGGGCAATAATCCCTATAAGCAACAACCCTCCCAAGAAGTATAGTTTATACAACTCCCAATACTCTTTAAACCCTAAATCAACTATTTTGTTGTTCATAATATCGTTAATAGTATCTTCTTTTTTGGCCGTATTAATGACTTCTACCTCATAAGGAATGGTGTTGAGTATGCTGTCTCCCACCTTTATCTGAATAGGAGGAATTTTGAATTTGCCCTCTTCAAAAATTTGAAATTTTATGACCCTTGTATAAAGATTAGGTGTATTTTGTACGCTATCGCTAAGGATTTCAAAGTGAAAAGGAAGCATTTCATTTTTGGGTGCAGCCTGCACCTCTAAGCCTGTGAGATGACTAATATTAATTTTGAACTCCGCCGGCTCCCCTAATTTTAGTGTTGTCTCGGACAACTGAGATGAAAGGGTTTGCCCAAAAACCAGAAAACTGAAAACTGAAAAACAGCATAAAAGAAATTTTTTCATCACCTTATTTCGTCTGAAAATAGTTGTACAAAGGTCGGATATAATCCTGTCCTGTCATAAGTTTAAAGAACACTGAGGCACTTTGATCAAAGACCTGCTCTATATTTTTAATTTTTTGCTTTTGTTTTTCCGCAAACTCATAACGCCATCTGGCATTCGAGGTGTTCACCCATATCTTTTCGCCCGTTTCCGCATCACTCAGCAAGGCATAACCAATATCGGGTATTTCTAAATCCTTTGAATCGTAAACACCAAAACCCAAAAGCTGATGTTTATTGCCCACCACTCTAATATTTTTAAGATCGAAGTCATCATTAAAATCAGAAAAAAGAAAAACATAACTTTTCTTTTTGAAGGCCTTCATTAGATAACTTAAAGCTCCATCTAAATTTACCGTTGCCGGAATATAATCTGCATTCAAAATACTACTGATAATAGCCAATATATGAGATCTTCCTTTTTTAGGTGGAATCACCTTATATACCCTATCAGCATACAATATAAGCCCCACTTTATCATTATTATTGACCGCTGAAAAACCCAAACTAGCACAAACTTCGGCAATGTACTCTCTTTTCAATGAAACATGAGTTCCATAGTTCATGGAAGCTGAAATATCAACCATCAATATGATGGTCAACTCCCGTTCTTCTTCCATAACCTTTACATATGGCTCTCGGAAACGCGCTGTCTTATTCCAGTCAATCCTTCGAATATCATCCCCAAATTGATATTGCCTCACTTCAGAAAAAGTCATTCCCTGGCCTTTAAAAGCACTGTGATACTGCCCCATTAGCATAGCCTCTACACTTTTTTTTGTGCGGATCTCAATTTGCTTTACTTTTTTTACAATATCTTTTATACTCATTTTTATTTTCTTGTGAAGAATCTACTCCTCTAAAAAACAGTGAGAAAGGCTCAACAAATTTTGCTAAAATCAAAAAAACAGCTCTCCCCCAGATGCACCCATCCCACACAAACTAGGGGGCTTGGACTTTGGACAATATCTCATCCACAATTTTTTCTGCCGTTACTTCTTCAGCCTCGGCTTCAAAGCTTAAGCCTATTCTATGGCGCAATACATCTTTAGATATTTCTTTAACATCTTCAGGAATCACAAATGCCCTTCCTCGAATGAAAGCTAAAGCTCTAGAGGCAATAGCAAGATTGATAGACGCTCTTGGTGAAGCGCCATAAGTAATATAATTTTTAAGATCTGGTAATGCATATTGATCTGGATAGCGAGTAGCAAAAACCATATCAAGAATATATTTTTCGATTTTTTCGTCCATATAAATCCTATTAATAAATTTCTTAGCCTCAACAATTTGATCTAAGGAAATAATAGGATTGACGGTAGGAATATCCGACGCCGAGACCATACGCATTACTTTACGCTCATCTTCAAAACGGGGATAATCTATGCTACATTTCATCATAAAACGATCGGCCTGTGCCTCGGGCAATAGATAAGTACCCTCCTGATCAATTGGATTTTGAGTAGCCAGCACAAGAAAAGGTACGGGTAATGGCATAGTGGTATCTCCGATAGTGACTTGCTTTTCTTGCATCACTTCTAATAAGGCTGATTGTACTTTCGCTGGCGCACGATTAATTTCATCCGCCAATACGAAATTAGCAAATACAGGTCCTTTCTTAATTGAGAAATCATTTTCTTTTACATTATAAATCATAGTCCCCACTACATCTGCAGGCAATAAATCCGGCGTAAACTGTATACGAGAATATTGCCCCTCAACAGCAGAGGCCAGAGTCTTAATCGCCAGGGTCTTCGCTAATCCAGGAACTCCCTCCAACAAGACATGTCCATTTCCTAAAAGACCTATAAGAAGACGCTCAATCATATACTCCTGACCGATAATCACTTTGTTAATTTCAGATTTCAAAAGAGAGAAAAAATAATTCTTTTCCTTTACCCTCTCCATTAAAACTTTTACATCTTCTGCTTGATTATATTCTAACATAGATTTAAATTCAATTTTGAGGGGTAAATTTCTGTAAAAACATTCCAAAAACCACTATCATTAAACGTTATTTATCGTTAAAATTTGTTAAAGTTGAACCCCTGAAATTAGGCTCTTTGCACTATTTAGATTACTTTTGAACGAAATTAATTTGGTTGTACCGTGAATAAACTTTTCAAAGCACATCGCACCCTTAGAAAAAACTTGACCGATGTTTTGCAGAAAACCAATTACCAAGAACTGTTGATCATTCCCGACGGGTTCAACAACAATATTTATTGGAATATAGCCCACTGCGTGGCAACACAACAGCTATTGGTATATTATTTGAGCGGCAACTCTTTTAGAATAGATAAATATTGGATTGAAACCTATAAAAAAGGGACCTTACCCAATTTAGAAGTTTCTACTGGAGAAATAGAAGACCTGCACTTTTTACTGACGGAGACTTCTAGAATTATGGTGAAGGACTATCATGAAAATTTTTTCCTAGAGTACACCCCCTATTCCACCAGTATAGGTATGGAGCTAGAAAATATAGAAGACGCTATCCTTTTCAATAATCTCCACGAAAGCCTGCACATAGGCTATATCATGGGACAAAAAAGAGCGCTTATAGGTGAAAATTATTAATGTTCCCAAAAAAGGAGCTTACAGAAATTACAAATAAAAAACCCATATATTAAAGATAATTAATGTTTAAATTAATATTGAATGCGAGAAGATAAAAAAGATGATTTCATATTTGGGCTTAGACCTGTTATAGAGGCCATAGAGGCGAACAAGACGGTAGATAAAATATTTATTCAGAACGGTTTACAAGGCCCTATTATTGGGGATCTAAAAAAACTTTTAGCCGTCCATAATCTTCGCCCTAACTATGTACCGATAGAAAAGTTAAACCGATTTACACGTAAAAATCACCAAGGAGTAGTCGCCTTTATATCCGATATTCCCTTTTATAAAATAGAAGACGTTTTACCCTCTATTTTTGAGACAGGCGCAACACCGTTTATCCTAATGTTAGATCGCCTGACTGACGTGCGAAATTTCGGTGCTATCTGTCGTACTGCAGAGTGTGTTGGAGTTCATGCTATTGTGATTCCAGAAAAAGGTGCCGCACCCATCAACTCTGATGCGATAAAAACTTCTGCTGGAGCGCTCTACAATATAAAAATATGCAAAGAGAAAAATCTTGCCCATGCGGTAGACTTCCTACAACAATCGGGAATAAGAGTGTTAGCAGCGACCGAAAAAGCCTCACAGTTAATTTATGAGGAAAACTTTTCAGAACCGGTTTGTATTGTAATGGGAAACGAGGAAACAGGAATCTCAAAAGAAGTCTTACATCACGCCGATCATAAAATAAAATTACCCATACCGGGTAAGACTCAATCGCTCAATGTATCAGTCGCTTGCGGAGCTATCTTATACGAAGCCCTAAGACAGAGAATTATAAATCACTAAAACAACGAAGAAACATGAAAAAAGCACTCGCTTTTACAGCCATCACGTTAACCCTTCTCTCATGTAAAAAGGGAGAACGGTTTAGCGATACCCATTCTGAAAATATAAAAAAAGAAACCTCTACTGCACCTGTAGCAGAGATAAAAGAAGAAATAAAACCTGCTATTTCCGATTCTGCGGGTGTATACACTCTTAAATATAAATTAGAACCTGGAAAGACTTATCCTTTCATTCTCTCTCAAAAGGATGTGCAAAGCCTTTCAATGGGGGACAAATCTGAATCGAATACCAACGAAACCACCGATAATATATCGTTTGCGGTAAACAGTTTTAATCAGGGTATATACGATATAGATGTACACTTCATCTCCAAAAAACAGATAGGCAGCTCCCAAGGAAAAAGCATTAAAGTAGATACCGACGGACCTGAACCTAAAAATGAAAATCTAAAACTCTTTTGGAAGGTTAACAAAGCTTTAATGGGGAACTCCTTGAAAATGAAAATGAACGAATCTGGAAATATTATTTCCTTTGAAGGCTTTGAACCCATTTATACCAAGATTAACAGCACTGTAAATAATGCCGTAAAAGATGCCAAACAACGTAAATCCATTATAGAAGGCTTTAAACAGGGATTTAATGAAGAAGCCTTAAAAGCTCAATTTAAAACCAATATCAATTTATTCCCAGAAAAAGGATGGAAAATAGGACAGAACTTTACCGAAAGTGCTCAACTTTCTCCAGATGGAAAGATAAAAAGCACCACCACTTTTTCTTTAGCAAAAGTTGAAAATGGTACTGCCGAAATTAAGATAAAAGGAGGAATCCCTAAAAAATCTAATAAGCAATCTAAAAATGGCATTACACAAACCGTTAGCTTAGAAGGTGTCCAAACGGGCTCTTTGAAACTAGATACAGAAACAGGCTGGATGAAGTCATCCACTATTTCTATGACTACCACCCAATCACAAACCTTGAGTGACGGAAAACAATCACAAACTGCGACTCAAAAAAATATCTCAACCACTAAAATAAATCCTTAAACGAAAATGTTTAAATATTTGTTCGAATCTATTCTCATTGTCATCATCATTTTCTTTACTTGGAATATCCTAAAAAGAATATTTTTCCGAACATTTTATCAAGGGCTAACCGGACAAAATACGCCTGATAAACAAAATAAAACAGAATCTCGCTATCAGAAAAAAACATCGCTTAACTGGGATGCAAAAACTGTAGAATACGAAGAAATTAAAGATGAAAATGAGCAAAAGAAATAATATTGTTACCGCCCTCAGTCTCGTTTTTTTTATCCTTATAGCGGTTATTTACAACGCTCCTCTTTTAACGGGGAAAGAGCTTATACAACCCGATATTGTGCATTATAGAGGAGGCGCTCAAGAAATGCTAGAATACCGTGCTAAGACAGGTAATGAAACCTATTGGAGCGACGCCATGTTTGGGGGTATGCCTACTTACCAAACGGGGGCTCAGTTTAGGGGGGATATCATAAAAAAAATAGACGCTGTTCTTAACTTTCTCCCTAAGCCGGCGAATTATTTATTTTTGCTTTTCTCCGGATTTTTCTTTCTGGGCATGGTTAGCCTGCGCAACTGGAAATATGCGCTCTTAGGAGCTAGTTTTTTTGGATTGTCTACTTATTTTTATATTATTATTGCGGCTGGCCATAATGGGAAAGTGCATACGATAGCCTATTTCGCTCCTTTAGTAGCATCAATACTTCTGGTATATCTGCAAAAAAAATACTTCTGGGGATTTGTGGCTACAACCCTATGCATGGGCTTACAAATTACGGCCAACCATCCCCAAATGACTTACTATCTCTTTATTGCTCTGGCTTTCTTTTTTCTGTCCGAATTCATTCGAACGGTTATTAAAACTAAAGATTATAAGCATTTTCTTACAGCTACAGCTATAGTAGGAATAGCAATGCTACTGGGATTAGCCATGAACAGCCAAAGAATGCTATCTAACGCGGAGTACGTAAAAGAAACTGTCCGAGGAAAACATATCCTTTCGGATATAAGCAAACAAGAGGATATTCATGGGTTGGATAAAGGAAGTATCACCATGTGGAGCTATGGGAAACTGGAAACTCTTAATCTATTCATCCCACGTCTTATGGGGGGGGCTAGCCAAGAGAAAGGTAACGATAAAATGGTAGGCCGAATCCAGCAACTTATTCAAGAAAATGCTACATCCCAACAAGAAGTAGATAATATTATGAAAGGGCTTAATAGCCTAAGTTACTGGGGAGAACAACCCATGACTTCGGGACCGGCTTACCAAGGAGCAGTGGTTATCTTCCTGGCCTTATTAGGTTTTTTCTTTGCGCATGCTAAATACAGATGGTGGATTCTGGGTGCTAGTATTTTAACTATTCTATTAGCCTGGGGAAACAACTTTATGCCTCTAACCGATTTTTTTATCGACTTTATACCGATGTATAATAAATTTAGAGCCCCTTCCTCTATTTTAGTAGTTGTAGAATTATTCTTCCCTTTTATCGCTATAATAGGGCTTTACCGCTTTTTTAGCGATAATGCACTCTGCGTTCAGTACAAACAAAAAATATTGTTTTCCGTCACCGGCAGCGTGGTAGGCATTACGCTACTAATGATTATTTTCGGGAAAGAAGCCCTAGGCTTTCAGACCGAATTAGAAGGGCAATACCTCCCTTCCTATATCCTCAACTATTTAATTGAAGAAAGGTATGCTGTATTCTGTACTGATGCTATAAAAGCCATACTATATGTAGTCACCACGGGTGTAATCTTGTTGCTGACCATAAAACAGAAAATGAGAAAAAATATGGCTCTAATTCTGATCGGAGGACTCAGCATATTCGATCTTTGGACAGTGAACAAGCGTTATCTGAATAACGATAATTTCACAGATAAAATTTTTGCGCAAAATCCATTTATCACAGAAACCTCCGAGAGTTTGATCGCAAAATCAAATACCAACTCCTATATTGACGGACTTTTACAGCAAGCCCCCATTAATCAAGCACTAGAAAATATTGCTAAGAAAGACAAAACCCACTACAGGGTTTTCAACTCTTTATTAGGGCCTTTTAATGAGACCAATACTTCTTATTTTACCAATTCTGTTGGAGGCTACAGTGCTGCTAAACTCCGCCGTTATGACGACCTGATTAATAAATATTTTAATAGTGATATCAATTCTCATATTCTAAACTTACTCAATACCAAATATTTGCTCGTAGCAGACAGCACAAATACAGGGATACTAACTAAAGAAAACCCCCATGCTAATGGCCCGGCTTGGTTGGTAAGTGAAATTAAAATCGCCTCCACCCCTAATGAAGAAATTAGCCTCATTGGCAAAATTGATCATAAAAAAATTGCTATTATTGGTAAAGAGGATGAGGGTTATTTAAAAGGAAAAAGGCTAGCGGAAGATGCGAATGCAAAAATTGAAATTAAAAATTACCAACCTAACCAAATTCTATATCAATCCTCATCAGCAACACCTCAACTGGCTGTGTTCTCAGAAATCTATTACCCACATGGGTGGAAGTTCTACGTAGATGGAAAACCTACCGATTACATTAAGGCAGATTATCTCCTGAGGGCCTTATATATACCTGCAGGCCATCATGAAATCTATATGAAATTTGAACCCGAAGTGATTCAGAAAGGAAAAAGCATCTCACTTGCCTCCACGAGTCTATTTTTAATATTAACAGCTTTAGGCTTTTGGTTTTACCAGCGTAAAGAGAAACAATATCCTAATGATAAAGCCTAAAAAAGTACTTATCATTACCTATTACTGGCCTCCAGCCGGAGGACCAGGAGTTCAAAGATGGCTGAAGTTTGCAAAATACCTCCCTGAAAATAATTGGGAACCCCTTATATATACGCCGGAAAATCCATCTTACCCTTTATGGGATGAGAGTCTTATACAAGAAGTCCCAAAGGATCTCAAGATCTTAAAAAATAAGATATGGGAGCCCTACCGCTTTGCAGAAAAATTAAATAAAAAAAATAAAAAGTTCAAATCAGGACAATTTGATATCGGGAAAAATCAATCGTGGAAATCTAAACTCTCTATTTTCATTCGAGGTAATTTTTTTATTCCTGATGCTCGAAAATTTTGGGTTAGACCTTCAATTGCTTTTCTAAAAAAATATCTTCAAAACCATCCTGTAGATGTAATTGTAACCACAGGTCCTCCTCACAGTCTTCATCTGATCGGTAGGGGATTGAAGAAACAATTTCCCAACCTCAAATGGATTGCGGACTTTCGTGACCCTTGGACAGAAATTTCTTATTATCGATATCTAAAATTAACAAAATGGGCGGATCGCCAGCACCACAAGCTGGAACAAGAGGTTTTCTATAAAGCCGATATTACTTTGGCTACAAGCTTTAGAGATGCCGAAAACTTCAGAAATAAGGGAGCAAATGCACACTGCATTACCAATGGTTTTGATAGAGAGAAACTTCCGGAAGGAAAACCTAAAAATTCAAAATTTATACTCTCTTATATCGGCGTTCTTGAACAACTGAGAAATCCTGAAAACTTATGGAAAGTTTTAGTAGAGTTAGTAGAAGAAAACTCAGATTTTGCTGAGCATTTTGAACTCAGATTTGCAGGACGACTGGATGATAAAATTTTAGAAACTCTAATGGACTCTCGGCTTAAAGAAGGTTTAAAGCTATTGGGCTACATCCCCCATGAAGAATCGGTAAAAGAGATGGAAAAATCGGATATCTTACTGATCACCAATTTCCCAAAACAAGAATCTTCTGGTATTATTCCCGGGAAAATTTTTGAATACTTAGCCACTCAAAATCCTATTCTCTCTATTGGACCCGATAAGGCTGACGTTGAAAAAATATTGAATGAAACCAAAGCCGGCCAACACTTTAGCTATGAAGATGATAAAGGAATAAAATCTTTTATCCTCTACCACTTTAACGCATGGAAATCCAACACGCTTAGTGAACGGTCCAAAAATATCATGCAGTTTTCGAGAAAAAACCTAAGCCAAAAACTGGCTTCATTACTGAATTCTATAGTATGAAAAATATGAAAATAGAATTTCAATCCATCTTATGATCTCCTCTCCAAAAACCATATAATTTCCTTATTTTTGCGCAGAAATAGATTTAATTATGAATAAAAGTATTGATGAATTGAGCAATATAGCTACCCAAATCCGTCGGGATATTGTACGCATGGTACATGCTGTTAACAGCGGCCATCCTGGGGGTTCTTTAGGCTGTACTGAATTTTTTACAGCTTTATATGGTAAGGTGATGCACTATAATTTACCCTTTACCATGGAAGGTAAGGGAGAAGATCTTTTCTTTTTATCCAACGGACATATTTCTCCTGTTTTTTATAGTACTTTGGCGCGGTTTGGCTTCTTTCCGATTGAAGAACTTAAAACCTTTAGAAAATTAGATTCTAGATTACAGGGACATCCTACTACTCACGAGGGTCTTCCGGGAATCAGAATTGCGTCAGGATCTTTAGGTCAGGGGCTTTCTGTAGCTATAGGAGCCGCTCTAGCCAAAAAATTGAATGGAGACAACTCATTGGTGTACTGCTTACACGGAGATGGTGAACTCCAGGAAGGCCAAATATGGGAAGCGCTAATGTATGCTGCAGCAAAAAATGTAGATAATATAATTGCTACCATAGATTATAATGGAAGGCAAATTGATGGGGATACCCAGGATGTATTGAGTTTAGGAGATCTACACGCCAAACTAAAAGCCTTTGGATGGGAAGTCCTGGAGGAAAAGAATGGTAATCATCTGGAATCTGTAATCGAAAGTCTGGAGACCGCAAAGAAAAAAACGGGACAAGGTAAACCTGTGGTCATCATACTGCATACAGAAATGGGAGCAGGAGTCGATTATATGATGGGTTCTCACGCTTGGCATGGGAAAGCCCCTAATGATGAACAACTATCCCTGGCCTTAGAACAACTCTACTTAAACCTCGTAGCAGATTACTAATTCTTCAATACAAAAAAATGAAATTTACTTATACAGAAAAAAAAGATACACGCTCAGGCTTCGGTGCTGGGCTCGCGGAGCTTGCCGATAAAAATCCGAATGTAGTAGCGCTTTGTGCCGACTTAATAGGATCTTTAAAAATGGAAAAGTTTATCGAGAAAGCTCCAGAGAGATTCTTTCAGGTGGGAATTGCGGAAGCTAATATGATGGGGATTGCCGCTGGCTTAAGTATTAATGGAAAAATACCTTTTACTGGAACTTTTGCCAATTTTTCGACTTCCAGAGTATACGACCAAATCCGACAATCCATTGCCTATTCAGGAAAAAATGTAAAAATATGCGCTTCCCACGCCGGTCTTACTTTGGGGGAAGATGGTGCTACACATCAGGTATTAGAGGACATCGGCATGATGAAAATGCTACCGGGCATGACAGTTATCAATCCCTGCGATTATAACCAAACTAAAGCAGCGACAATGGCTATTGCAGATTATAAAGGTCCTGTTTATTTACGCTTTGGGAGGCCTTCTGTACCTGTATTTATTCCTGAGGACATGCCTTTTGAAATCGGTAAAGGCATTCTACTTCAGGAAGGCACAGATGTAACCATTGTAGCTACGGGACACTTAGTTTGGGAGTCATTAGTGGCCGCAGATGCTCTGGAAAAAGAAGGAATTTCGTGTGAGGTAATCAATATACACACCATTAAACCTTTGGATGAAAACATCATTTTACAATCAGTCTCAAAAACAGGTAAAATCGTTACTGCCGAAGAACATAATTATCTGGGCGGTTTAGGAGAATCTATAGCAGGCTTACTTGCCCGAAAAAAACCTACCCCACAGGAATTTGTTGCCGTAAACGATAGCTTTGGAGAATCTGGAACCCCTGCGGAACTGATGAAAAAGTATAAAATAGATGCAGATGCCGTAAAAGAAGCCGTAAAAAGAATCGTGGTAAACTGATATAAATCTCATCGATAAGTTAAAAAAAGGATGCTTTTATTAGCATCCTTTTTTTATTTAAATAATTCCCACTTAGGAATAAATACAAGCAATCCAATTCCTATAAAAAAGAACATCATAAAAACATCTGTATATAAGAAAGTCATTAAAAAATTTAGATGAATAATAAAGTGAAACATAATCGTTATAGGAAATAGATAAACACCTAATTTTCGAAATCCATATATACCCACCAAGGCACCCATGGCTGCTATATTCAGTCCGAAAAGCAAAATCAGATACCATTGGGGGATCTGCATTTCATCTTTTAATAATACCACAGCATAATCTACATTAAGATTATTGAGAATCAATAACAACAACAACCCCAATACTAGAAAAAAAGGTTTCCCCCGTCTCTGTTTAGATTCTACATTAGCCTGCTCTTTCATATGATTGTAAAAATAAAAAAAGCTTTTGTTTATTCAAAAGCTTTTTACAAACTTATATTTTTTTTAAATAATGGCCTGGATTAGACGATTTTTATCACTCAAGTACTCTTCCATAGAGATCATGCTCTCAGTACGCATCACATCGGGTATATCGTCAATTCTATAAATAATATTTTTGGCATCCTCTGTGTTTTTTGCTTTTATTTTTATAAAAATATTATATTTTCCAGAGATTACACTGGCTTCAACGACATTGGGTATATTTGATAATTCTTTTAATACCGCCTGTGTTTTGTTAGACTTGGATAATAATATACCTATAAAGGCTGTAAAATGATAATCTAACTTACCATAGTCTATACTTAAAGAAGATCCCAAAATAATTCCAGCATCTTCCATTTTCTTAACTCTAACGTGGATAGTCCCGGCAGAAACATCCATCAATTTTGCGATTTCGGTGAAAGGCATTCTGGTGTTTGCTACTAAATAGCCCAGAATTTTATTGTCTATTTCATCCAACTGATAATTCATAATTCATTTTTAATTTAAAAATAACGTTATTATTTATATATACCGCAAACTTACGAAAATATTATTTAAACAAAAAACTTTAACAATTTTTAATATAAATTCAGAATAAAAAATAATTTCCAATAAAAAAACTACATAGCAAGCTTAGTTACCTATAGAATCTCTAATATTTTTAGCTTTCAATATATCAGCTTTCTTCCCTTTGATCCTTGTATTTTTCTTTTTCCTGAATAATTCGCCAAAGCTATTAAAACTCTTTATATAAGCAATACCCGCTCCATAGCTTTGGTTTTCACTAGCATTTGAACCTAAACCAACCCCTGCACCTATATTAGCAGGCTTAGAATAAGCCCTCAACACCAAACTACCATCATTAGTTTTTGATACATCATATTCTATTGAACCCTCTCCAGAGAGATAATTGTTCTGTACATTATCGGTTCGGGAAATTGGAATACCAATACCGGTTTTAACTTTTATACGAGGAGACAGGTTAATATT
This sequence comes from Elizabethkingia argenteiflava, assembly GCF_009904105.1. Taxonomy (GTDB): domain Bacteria; phylum Bacteroidota; class Bacteroidia; order Flavobacteriales; family Weeksellaceae; genus Elizabethkingia; species Elizabethkingia argenteiflava. The sequence continues at coordinate 17,382 of NZ_JAAABJ010000229.1, forward strand.
GATATTCGTATTGGCTCTATCGGCAATTTCGGCGGACTGATCTCCTTTTATATAATCCATATCGATCTGGAAATCGTTGCTAATAGCATTAAACACGGAAGCTAAATTTTTAAAGACCATACTATAGCCGGTAGAGACCGCTGCATTCCCTAAAGCAACACCATCTAATGAGGAAGTAAGATTAAAACTATTCATTATAAGAACTGAACCAATCTGTTTTATTTTTTCATCCTCGGTATTTACTTTAGCTGCTAAGGCCTCTTTAATCTGGCTAGAGGCGTCCGGTAATAAGATATTCATTGCAATCGCTCCTGTTTTATTGAGCTCCTGGAGTTTATTCTTAATTTTTATCTGGAGTTCCACATTGGTAGGCTGAAGCTTCCCGACGCTGAGGTACTCTCCCAGATTCGTTACCACTCTATGATAACTCGCCACAATATTAAGCTCAGGATTCATAACATTTTCATCCCACAAAATATTACTGCCTTTATGAATCTGGAAGGTTCTTTCTAAAATAGCTTTGGAAACAAAAGTTCCATTATCCACTGTATACACTCCATTCATGTTCATCAGGCCACTACGCTTCATATTAAACTTTAGGTTATGGGCCTGGCCTCTTACACTAATACTTCCCACATTCTCTCCCAATAAAACGTTTACAGCAGAATTTTTATCTACATCCAACACCAAACCTATGGCTATATTTCCGCCGGTTTTAAGCTTTTTCTCTATAGAAACTTCACCCGTTTCTTTATTGATTTTCAAAAATCGCAACATTTTAAATTCCTCTACAGAAGAGGTGGTATTGGTATTCAGGGTAAATTCACTTCCTCCTATTACAGAAGCTCTCGCTAAAATATCGAGTGCAGAAACAGGCCCCCAAATATAGAGATCTCCTTTGGCTGTGACCCTTCCCCAGAAGCTATCAAAATCCTTTTGTGAAGTGTTAAGCAATAATAGATTGTCCGCTCTTACAATTAAGTTTACCCCTAAAGAGGCAAAATTTTCAAACTGAATAATTCCGGAAATACTTCCTGCGGAATTGTAACGCCCATCTTTTAAGGCTAAATCATTGAGTTGAACGATCCCCTTAGAAAGAGGGATTACAGCATCTGCGAAACTATAATCCACCCCAGTGAACATAAGCTTAAATCCCAATCCTTTCATCGCAATATCCCCAGAATAATCTAAGTCATTAAGAGGTCCAGTAATCTTTATCTCTCCATTAGCTTTACCTCTTAGATTGGAAAATATATCTTTTACAAATTCTCCAGCAAAAGCAATATTAAAAGCATTTAAGGCCGCAGTGAGATCAAGAGTGGGAGAACTTGTATTGTTATTAATATTACCTGTTAAGCTAAGATGATTCCCTCCAAATAAACCAGAGGAAGTAATACGAGCCTCCACCTCGTAAATGTTGGAACCCGTACTTTTAGCATTCACGATTAAATCTCCTACCTCTTGTCCACTCATCTTAATCCCCCCTACCTGAATATCCACAATAGGCTGCAAGTCATTTTTACTCATTTTTATCTTGGCCGAACCATTAGCAATACCTTGTATATTCAATTTATTACTAGTCGGAATGAAAGATAAAACTTTGGCTAGCTGAAGCTTATTCAACTGTATATCCGCGTCAAAATCCTTACTCCCCTTAAAAAAGCCATTAATCAATATACTACTATCATCTGAGTACAGCCGAAGATGGTTAACTTCAAATCCCTTTTTCTTCTTGAGATACAATATGGAATGATTTAGCTCTTCAGAAGTATCTACACTCCACATATCATTGTTCAGCTTTACTGAAGTAGGCTCAAAGCGAAATGCGATATCGCCACTTGAAGAGGTGGTCTGATTAAAATTAATGGCATATTCTTTAAGATGCCCACTTTCATCCTGTGTGACATTACCTGCTTTAAATAGAGAGGCTATACGAAGTATTTTTCCATTTTCATTAGTGCCTTTGAGCATTACATCTTTCACTATATTTTTAGCATATTCTATTTCTCTAATATTGGCTAAAATCTGCTCTTGTGGTATCGTCGTATTAATTTTAATCTGCATACCTGATGCGGCCAAGGTATCCGAAGAAACAGCTTTATCATCAATTTTGTATTGGGGATTCACGCGTGCCAACATTTTATCAGCCTCCTTAACTTCCTCTTTCTTAGTTATTATATATTTTAGAGCCGGAACATCAGCGTCCATCACCAAATCATTAGTGGTCCCTGTATAAAAAGCTTTAATATGCCCCCCACGTGGAATACGGGCATCTGGCAGGAAATAACTGAGTAATTTTTGCTGTACCTCAAATTCCATATTAAAATGCTGACCTTTATACATATGTTTGGGAAGATACCCTACCAATATATTTCCTAATCCACTTTGGACCATATTTCCTAAGTCCGCTAAATTATAATGTCCAATAATTTTACCTTTTACCGCTCCTGGAGCATCTACATCAATAATTCTATCCCCCCCATCAAAGAAAGCTTTAACATGAGCGTTAGGAATATCTAACTTCTGCTCGGTAGTGGTTAATTTAAGGCCTTCAATTGAGGCGTCAAGATTAAGATCATTTATATCCGTCATAGAGAACTTACCCTCTAAAAAACCACTGACATTGGTATTACTATTCGCCTGATAACCAAAATAACTCAGATTAAGATAGTCGATATGACTTTTTATGTCGGCTTGTAACCTTTTGGTACTAAAGTCTATTAAACCACGGACACTGGCTTTAACCTGTGTATCATTTAGGTTGATAAGCCCATTATATTTTTTTTGTGCCAATACGCCCTCAAGAAAAAGATTATGCACTTCTTTACCCATTAATTGGATGTTTTGAATATCCGATTTGGTTTTTAGTGAAAGGGTATTTATATCGAATCCCTGCCCTTCAATATCCACATTCCCGCTCAGCAATCCCACATCTTTATTTTTTGTAAAAGCGCTAACATTGAGATCTTTCACACGTAAAAATCCTTTATACTTAGGTTGCTTAGAGCTATAATCTGATAAAATAATATTTTTTATGTGAGCCTGCCCTATTCCTGTAAGGAGTTCTCCCTTGGCCAGCACATGATGAGGGTCGATATCTACCCCACCCTTAAATTGTATTCTCTGAAAAATATCGGCAAAATTTCCCATATTTTTCGAAATAAATTTCGGCATTATTGATTTTAACTCAGGATATGTAAAATCAGTAGATAAGCGATCGCTTACAATATGATACCTGCCCTTAAGAAGATCTTTGATTTTAAGTTTCTCAGCACGGAACTTCAAATCTTTAGCGTGTATTAAGAAGTTATCCAAGCTAAAGTTATTGAGTACTCCTTTCATCTTTCCCGAAAGATTTAAAGGTGCATCGTTATCCCAACGCTGTACAAAATAGCCGATATCGTAACCGCTGATTTGACTACCTCTGCGAAGTTGCATATCCCAAACCACTTTATTGGAAAAATCGGCGAAATGCGTTTTTTTATCTAAATGAAATGTAAGATTACCCATTAAGAGGGTATGATCTGTATTAAGGGTAAGATCACCGAATTTTAGCGTCTCTTGGGTGAGTGCAAAATCAGTTGAAAAGGTATCCACTAAATACGGCTTGCCCCATCGAAACGTACGAAAGGTCATATTGTTGACCCGAGCACTTACATTGGGGCCTTCTATCTTTAGCAGGGGGACAGTTAAGTAAACGTGATCCGCTGTTAACCATTTTCCCTCTTCACCTTGATGGTTTTGATTGACAATGGAGATTTTACTGTCTAAAATCTGAACTCTTGAACGCAATTTAAAAACTGGTTTGTGAGGTCTAGGAGGCTTTCCATCATCAAATTTAGCAATAAATCTACTAAAATTATCCAGAGAATCTCCTTTGTAGGTAATCACCTTTACGTCTGCATTTTTTAATGACATAGATTCAAAATCCAATGCATTGGTCTTACCTATGTGCAATAGAGAGAACCAATTGGACCTCGCCCGGTATTCTTTGACTTGTATAAAGGGATATGCTTTGTCATCTTTAATCTGCAAATCTTCGATGATCACATCTCCAAATATATTAATTGAAACATTTTTCTTTGAAATAGAAACCCCAAAATCTTTATTAAGGAATCCAAGCGCTTTATCGGCTGCCCAGTTTTTCGTTATTGGTAAAGTTATAATCACACTGCCCAAAATTAACAAGCCAATGCCTGTGTAAAAAACATATAACAATAATTTTACCCATCCGTCAGAATGGGAGGAATATTGGTGATTTTCCACCCTATCGTCTCGCTCACCGCTTATTTTTGAAGTCTCTCTCCTTTTTTTATCCCCTGCTTCTCCCACTTGCTTTATACTCTATTTTTCGTTATTCTGTTTATTATTCTATAAATTTGCTCCCTATGAGCAAGTCTGTTATTTTAGGTATTGAGTCTTCTTGTGATGATACATCTGCAGCCATCATTCAAGAGAATATTATTTTATCTAACACCACTGCCAGCCAGAAAATTCATCTGGAATACGGTGGCGTTGTGCCGGAATTAGCTTCTCGGGCACATCAACAAAATATAATTCCCGTAGTAAACCAAGCCCTTAGCCAAGCAAATATACAACAAAAGGAAATTTGTGCCATAGGTTTTACTCGCGGTCCGGGACTTTTAGGATCACTTTTAGTGGGGACGTCTTTTGCAAAATCACTAGCCATGGCTCTGGATATACCTCTGATAGAGGTCAACCATCTCCATGCGCATATTCTTGCTCATTTTATTGAAGATGCAAACGCATCACCGCCTGAATTTCCCTTTATCTGCCTGACAGTGAGTGGAGGACATAGCCTTATTGTATTGGTAAAAGATTATTTTGATATGGAAGTTTTGGGAAAAAGTATTGATGATGCTGCTGGGGAAGCTTTTGACAAAATAGGAAAAATTATGAACCTTGATTATCCTGCTGGTCCTATCATTGATCAACTATCCTCCAGAGGGAATGAAAATGCTTTTCAATTCAGTAAACCCAACTTAGAAAACTATAATTATTCTTTTAGTGGCATTAAGACTTCTGTCCTGTATTTTATTCAGAAAGAACTGAAAAAAAATCCTCAGTTTATAGAAGATAACTTACACGATCTATGTGCTTCCGTACAAAAGTCCATTGTGGATATTCTATTAAAAAAACTTCAAAAAGCAGCCGATGATTACAAAATAAAAGAAATTGCCATTGCTGGTGGGGTATCTGCCAATTCAAAACTTAGAAGTTCTCTACAAGCGCTTTCGAAAGAAAAAGGCTGGAATTACTATATTCCAAAGTTTGAATACACCACCGATAATGCGGCTATGATTGCTATGGTAGCCCAGCTGAAATATAAAAGAGGTGAATTCACAGATTTAAGAACTACAGCAACGGCTAAATACGATCTTTAAATGAAACTATTCTACGGCAATATTACCGAAAATAATATACAAATACACCCAGATGATCAATTGCACATCACCAAGGTTCTACGCATGCGAGAAGGCGAGAAAATATCGGTAACCAACGGAACAGGAGATGTCGCTCATGGCTTTCTGCACCTAGAAGGCAAAAAAGCTTTATTCCATACGGAAAATGTACATTGGAACACTCCAGATTTTGGCCGCAGGCTACACCTTGCGATAGCCCCCACTAAAAATATGGACCGGACTGAGTTTTTTATAGAAAAAGCTACCGAAATGGGCGTGTCAGAACTAAGCTTTCTAAACACAGAAAAAACCGAACGTAAAAATCTGAATATTGAGAAAGTCCAAAAACAAGTAATTGCAGCTTCCAAACAGAGTTTACGCTTTCATTTCCCCAAGGTAAATGGATTCTTAAAGTTATCCGATTTTTTGGGAAAAATTATTCCGGAAAAAACTTACGTAGCCCACTGTCATGCAGAATTGGAACGCGAATATATCCACACTCTTGAACAAGAACAAAACCTATGTTTTCTTATTGGGCCAGAAGGAGACTTCAGTTTGAAGGAAATTGATATGCTTAAAGAAAAACAGATTAAGGCGGTTAGTTTAGGACCTCAACGCTTGCGTACTGAAACAGCCGGTGTTTTTGTGGCTGCATGGAACTATGCCAACCTGTTTTAAAAGTCCGCTTCCATATGATGGGTTTTGAGATAATGCTGCAAGACTTCTTCCCCAGATCGTGTACTGTTAACAGCCCAACGGATCTTCAAGGCTAACTTTTTATCTTCCGAAAGCTTATATTGGAGATCTGAATGAATTAGTTTTTGCTTCATTTGATACATACATATCGCCGCCGCTACAGACACATTAAAACTTTGGGTAAATCCATACATGGGGATCATCAGCGTTTCATCCGCAAATGCCAAAACTTCCTCGGAAACTCCTTTCATCTCGGTACCAAAGACCAAAGCTACAGGTTTATCTAACTCATATTCCGGTAAAGACACTGCTTTTTTCTCGGGTGATACTGCCAGAATTTTATACCCTCTATTGCGTATGTTTTGCAATGAAGATAAACTTGCAGGCATTTTTTCCACCTGCATCCAGGTATCTGCTCCGCGGGCTACACGCGTATTGGGAGTAAAAGCATTTGCCTCCTCAAAAGCCACAAGCTTATGAAAACCACAGGCTTCTACCGAGCGTATGATAGCAGCGGCATTGCGAAATTGATAGATATTCTCCATGACAGGCAATATAAAATCAGAACTCTCCTCAGCATATTTTTCAATCTTAGACAGACGCTCTGGGGTAAGAAACCCTTTCATATAGTCATAAATCTGACGGTCTTTTTGATTCATCTTCCAAAATTACTTATTTACGACAATCCTTCCAAAAGCCCTATGGTTTTATACTTTAATCCATAACCTTGATCTAGATGAACGTAAAGCAAATTTTCAAAAAGTCGGATAGATTTATTTTATCCTCTGAATTTTAAATTATAGCAGAGCGTTATCTCAGTCCATGTATACTCAAATATTCTACAATAGCTTATTGCTGGTTGCATATGCCAATGCCTCCACAATATTTTTTGTGCCTGTTTTTTCAAATAATTTTATACGGTGAAACTTAACAGTATCCGGGGTTATGACGCTTTTCGCCGCTATTTGGTGAATACTAAGCCCCCCTTGCGTAAAGGCGCAGCATTTCCAACTCTCTTTCGGAAAGCTTTGTCTTTTCTTCTTTGCTCCATTTATTTGCATTCAAATTGTATTTCCATATTTCCTGAGAATCTTGTTTACTGATGCAAATATGACCAGAAGAATCATGATAGGATAGCCCTACTATACACAAGGCTTTCGATATTTCACCATCTTCTGAGAGATACAGAGGGGTTAATTTGTAGATGATGAGGATGGGGGTTTTATCTTGGTTTACAAGGTGAAAATCATAGGATATGGTATAAGAAGTTCTTCCGGATAAAGGAAGTTTGTGATAAAAGTCTAAACCTATGGTCTTAATTTTAAACAATAATTCCTGATCCTCAGGTAACACATTTCTGGAATAAAAATCAAAACCCATTTCCAGCACCTCTTGTACAGATAAACCACATAGAAAGAGTGGATTTTCGGATACGTATTCAAATGCTCTTCTCTTAAAATCAATCATGTATAAACTTTCATAAGTAGCTCTTGTAATAGCTCTTATTATTTCTATATAATGACTGGTGTTTATATGACCGGTTCTCGCAATATGCCTATTTCTTACTGCTTTCAAAAATAATTTATTAATTTTTACCATAACCCGTGGTTCATTTAAGCAATACGAGTTTTTAAGTTGTTAATATTTCTATTGTTTGGTTTATTAATGCATTTTATAACAGTCAGTGCCATTATCTTAGATAATATCTGTTCTTAAAGCCATCAAAGGATTTCGCATAGTTTCTTCTAATCATAAACTGATCACATATTGCGAAAATAAGGTTTCGATGCGCTTTCGGGATTTTCTAAAAATATAAGGCTGCGGCTTATATCCATGTTGATTTTTTCGCATAGGTACTTCCATATTAATCTGGTTGTAAGTAAATAAGTCTC
>NZ_JAAABJ010000230.1 GCF_009904105.1 Elizabethkingia argenteiflava
GATTCTCTATAATATAAATTATAATTCAGGGGTAAAGAAAATAAGATCAAGTGAAAAAATAAGCTTTTTAGTCTATAAGTTAATAGATTTTATTGATATGTGTGATATTATATTTATAATATGTTTTTTTGTATTAATTTTTTCTATCTGCATTCATCCTTCTTTATATTAGTTATTTAATTGAAATATTGGACTAGATATTATTCATTTAAAATAGTAGAAAACACAAAGTAAGAAAGAGAAATTTATTACGATTTCTTAAAAAAGAAAATTATTTAAAACTTACTCAGTAAGTTGATTTTGAAATACCAAGGATATTTATCCATAATGATGATA
>NZ_JAAABJ010000231.1 GCF_009904105.1 Elizabethkingia argenteiflava
CATGGTGGCGCTGCTGCACGGTGCGGGCGTGCCCGCAGGGGCGCTGCAGCTCCTGCACGGCGCAGGTGACACCGTGGGCGCGGCACTGGTCGCCGCACCCGGCGTAGCGGGCGTGGTCTTCACCGGCTCGACGCAGGTCGCCAAAATCATCAACCGCGCCTTGGCGGCCAAAGACGGCCCCATTGTCCCGCTCATTGCAGAGACCGGAGGCATCAACGCCATGCTGGTGGACAGCACCGCCTTGCCAGAACAGGTGGCCGATGCCGTGGTGCAAAGCGCCTTCCGCTCTGCGGGCCAGCGCTGCTCTGCACTGCGGCTGCTGTGTGTGCATGAATCGATCGCCGATGGCGTGATCGAGATGATCCAGGGCGCAGCCAAGGAAC
>NZ_JAAABJ010000026.1 GCF_009904105.1 Elizabethkingia argenteiflava
GTCTCCTGTGAAATACAGAGAAAAGGAAAAACAGAAACTTGCTGTTATAAATTAACAGAAAATAAATTGGGTACAATATGAAAAATTGTCTAATTTTAAATCGTACTAAAAAAGGGAAGCCTACAAAGTTAAACTATTTAAAAATTGAGATCGAAGTTGATGAAATTATAAATAAAACCTGTTGTGCATTTAGAGAATATACTGGAAAAAGATTGTTCATTTGATTGAAAAACCGTATATTTAATTGGATATCAATTAATTAAATACATAAACAATCTTATTCAAAATTACGAAATTATTTTAAGAGAATTGACAAAAATCTGCAGTCATATCAAAACTACTAAGAAAATAAGAGTTCCAAAACTCTCTGATTTGGAACTTGTTGCACTCAATATCA
>NZ_JAAABJ010000232.1 GCF_009904105.1 Elizabethkingia argenteiflava
CATCATACCGTTATGAAGGACTGGAAGAGCGTGTGTTTGTCATTGAGCCCGAGAACATCAACCCGGAAGACTACGAAAAGATTGGCGAAGATGTCCAGAGAATACTGCACTACGTTCCCGCTCAACTCTGGGTTGAAGTCATCAAACGTCCCATTTACCGTCTGAAAGCGGACAAGAATGCGCTCAAACCCCACATCTGTCAGGCGGAGGCTCCGAATCCCGTGATTGGCGGAGGTCATGTGGCGGCAGACATGTTGGCACAGATTGTTATTGACAAGTTCCGCGACCATCTTCCCGAATACAGACAGGTCAAGCGCTACGAAGATTTGGGAATGAAACTGCCAACC
>NZ_JAAABJ010000233.1 GCF_009904105.1 Elizabethkingia argenteiflava
AATCAGTAGAGCCAATCGTTCTGGGATTTGTTCTACAGAAGATCTTAAATCCACTTTTGGCTATTGTGCAGCACAGAAAACACGGTATTTTGGCTATAAACTTCATTCCGTATGTGACAAAAACGGGATCTATCATTCGTATGATTTTTCCCCTGCAAATGTCCATGATGTTAACGACTAGAATGATGTGAAAAATAATTTTAAAAATTGTATATTAATATGAGATAGAGGATATATTAGCAAAGAATTCAAAGTTGATTTATTCAACTATTCAAAGATAAAACTGTCTGTTGCGATGATAAAAAATCAACACGATTTTGTAGCATTTTCAAAAATAAAATCCAGAATAATAAAAACAATAAATACTAAAAAAATCACCAATAAACTAAAATACCATACCATCATCCCCCCCCCAACCAACCCACCCACCACCCACCAACCCCCCCCCCCCCCCCCCCCCCCCCCCCCCCCCCCCCCCCCCCCCCCCCCCCCCCCCCCCCCCCCCCCCCCCCCCCCCCCCCCC
>NZ_JAAABJ010000234.1 GCF_009904105.1 Elizabethkingia argenteiflava
AAGTACCCAGGCGGTCACGACCAGTTTCTAACTCAAATGAGCCAGCACTTAGACTACGCACGGTCTTCTTCGTTTTACCGTTCTTACGGTTAATTTGCTCGTTAAGTTTATCCTGAGCAAGGTGGTAGTCAAGCTCACCGGACATCATAGATTCCAGAAAGTGCTTCACCATGGGAGACAGAACCCCATCGGTGCCAGTCTTTTTTTTTCCAGAATAAAGGCCGGCAATAGCCTCATTCTTAAAAGACTCAAAGTCAAATTCTTCTTGTGACATAAGATATTATATTTAAAGATAATGTTTATGACACAGTTCGAGATACACCCTCAAGAATTCCCGTAAAGCGATAAAATTCATTGCTTTTATTCGATGGGAAAATTTTAAAAATAGCCCTCCTATGCCTGTTTTACAGTCCTTTCTTTCTCATCAGGATTTAGCCTTCCCTCACAGAATGTTTTGTAGATTGATTTCCTAAAATATGGACGAATGATAATCAAACGAAAAGGAGATATTCGCATAATTTTTATAAAAGATTTCATTCTGCTTAGAAAAGCCTGTATATGTAATTGTATTTGATCGGAATCTATTGTTGGTAAACCAGGTTAATTCTCATTTTTTATTCAGGGATAAACATTTCAAATTTGCATCCACTTGATAGCCCGAAGTCCTTCCAATAAGATTAACAAAGTCTTGTCATCAATTGAAGTCACCAAAGAAAGTTTTTTGCGGGTTTAAATTTGGTTTTATGTTCAAAATTCCATCCATTTAAGATCTCTCTATTCAATAGAGTTTAAGGTTTTGATTTTGGATGTTACCAAATTCTGAAAGCTAATGATTGTGTAGTGATTAGATTTTTTTACTACCTTGTTTTAGATTGAGGGTAAATATAACAGAACTGAAAAATCATGGAATTTTATAAAAAAAGAGATTTCAAAACTTTACTCACGGATACCGTAGGCTTTTTTAAAAACTATGGTAAAAATTATCTACAAATAATAGGGCTTATACTCATTTTGATATTAATGCTTTTTACTATATTATATGTAAGCTACTTATTGTATGGAAATTACTTCGATGAATCCTTGAGCTTAGGTTTAAAAATTATACATAAAAAAGACTTAAAGGAAGGTTTTCAAAATTATTTTTTCAACAATCCAGGAACCTTAATATTTCCCTTTTTCTTGATTCTTTTACTCATATTATTCCTTTTTTTAAGTTCATTTACGGTATTATATATGAACAGGCTATCAGATCAAGGAGGCGCTAAAATAAAATTTAAAGATATAATAGGGGATATTAGACGGAATATAAAAAAGATATTAATTTTTTTTATAGGCTTTATTTTTATATTGATACCATTAACGTGGATTATCTTCAGCATAAGTTCTCTTATTAGTTTTGGTGTAAACTCCCCCATAAATAGTACGACTATAATTTAGACAAAAAGTTTAAATTTAGGATTATATATTATGAAAAAGAAACAATTCAGTGCGAATCAGATTTCCAGTATTTTGAAAGAATTCGATAA
>NZ_JAAABJ010000235.1 GCF_009904105.1 Elizabethkingia argenteiflava
ATTTCCTGTAATGCTAATTCACCTCCTTGCTCATACAGTTCTTAGAATCGATAAAAACGGTCTCGGGAATAGCCCATTACTTTACAGGCTTTGGATACATTTCCTAAATGTTGTGCTAATTCAAGTAAGCATAACTTGTTTTTGATGATTTTTTGTTGTGGTGTCATAATACTTAATCTGTTTTAACAGTTTTTTAATTTGATTACAACTGTCAGATTAAGTATTGACGAATTCA
>NZ_JAAABJ010000236.1 GCF_009904105.1 Elizabethkingia argenteiflava
AGAGAATTGACAAAAATCTGCAGTCATATCAAAACTACTAAGAAAATAAGAGTTCCAAAACTCTCTGATTTGGAACTTGTTGCACTCAATATCACTGCGGAATATAGGTCTATAAACTCTGAATTACTACTATTTAGAACCATTGAAGGGACAAAATTGGACGCAAAAATAGAAAGAAGTGTGTTTAATAAAAGAAAAAGAAGACTTTTTCCTTTTATTGAAAAAATAAGAGAAACATTAAGTGGAAAATTCTTTGATTTTACAGATGTCTTTATTGTAGATTCTACGCCCATAGAGATCTGTAAAATCAGTAGAGCCAATCGTTCTGGGATTTGTTCTACAGAAGATCTTAAACCCACTTTTGGCTATTGTGCAGCACAGAAAACACGGTATTTTGGCTATAAACTTCATGCCGTATGTGACAAAAACGGGATCTTTCATTCGTATGATTTTTCCCCTGCAAATGTCCATGATGTGAAC
>NZ_JAAABJ010000237.1 GCF_009904105.1 Elizabethkingia argenteiflava
GTTTTTGAATATTCACCCCCTCTTTTATATACCGTAAAATTAAATCCACAATTTTTACATTTGTATCTTTGAAGATTCCTGACGATACCGTTTTTTATTTTTTCAGACTCATGACATTTTGGACAATCCATTATTTTTTAGTAAAGATAAAAAACTATCTTAATTTATCAGCACTAAAAAATAAAAGAAACTTAATAATTTAAAAATCTGTATTGGCTAAGCGCACTAAGGGTATGAATCTTTAAATTTTCAATCAAAATAAAGGCTGTTTATATTTTATGGGCCGCCTTTCTTAATTTATATTCTAAGGGGTTGGTATCGCTATATCCCATCTATAGCATTAGGCTTTATTCTCTTTATTTTAGTCGTGAGCGGCAAAGCCTGAACACAATTATTTCCATTTTTAAGAATCCTAGAGATAGGATCAGTGAGGCATATAATTTCGATCATCTCTTAAACTTAAGAATATAGAATGTTTATCAGATCAATGCAGATCAGGCTTCAAGTGAGCAGAATGTTTCTAGTTGGGCTGCTATTATAAAAATAGTTAATTTTTATTTTTTTTGATTAAAAATATTAGTTTTTATTCTTTATATATTGAAAATAATAATACATTTGTATAATAACCTAAATTACACATGATGAAAAAAACAATGATTTCGTTGTTGCTATTAGGATCTATAGCGACAACATTTACTCTTTCTTGTAGCAGAAATGAGGACAATAAGTCTTTTACCGCTACCGCTTCTACTTCTGATA
>NZ_JAAABJ010000238.1 GCF_009904105.1 Elizabethkingia argenteiflava
ATTCACCGTGCACGGCTGCCAGCGTTGCACGCCGCCAGCTTCGCATTCTTTGAGCAGCATGTCGATCAAATCTTGCGCTGAATTGTCGCAAAACAGCTGGCCTTTGTGCTTTTCGTGGTGCGCAATGCCGTGTTTGTCCATCAGTGCAATGAAGTCGCGCGGGGTAAAGCGGCTCAAGGCGCTACGGCAAAAGTGGGGGTTGTCGCTCAAAAAGTTGGCGGGGCTAACGTCTTTGTTGGTGAAATTGGCGCGGCCGCCGCCTGAAATGCGGATTTTTTCAGCTACTTTCTCGCTGTGGTCAATAACCAAGACCTTCAAGCC
>NZ_JAAABJ010000239.1 GCF_009904105.1 Elizabethkingia argenteiflava
AGAGAATTGACAAAAATCTGCAGTCATATCAAAACTACTAAGAAAATAAGAGTTCCAAAACTCTCTGATTTGGAACTTGTTGCACTCAATATCACTGCGGAATATAGGTCTATAAACTCTGAATTACAACTATTTAGAACCATTGAAGGGACAAAATTGGACGCAAAAATAGAAAGAAGTGTGTTTAATAAAAGAAAAAGAAGGCTTTTCCCTTTTATTGAAAAAATAAGAGAAACATTAAGAGCCTGTTTAAATTTTATTGATTAATAATTTTATAGCAGATAATTTGGTCATATTTTCGGAGGATTCATGTAAGAGTTGATAATTCCTGCAAAGCCTTCTATCATTATCAAACCATGAAAA
>NZ_JAAABJ010000240.1 GCF_009904105.1 Elizabethkingia argenteiflava
ATCATAGATTCCAGAAAGTGCTTCACCATTGGAGACAGAATCCCATCGGTGCCAGTCATTTTTTTTCCAGAATAAAGGCCGGCAATAGTCTCATTCTTAAAAGACTCAAAGTCAAATTCTTCTTGTGCCATAAGATATTATATTTAAAGATAATGGTTATGAAACAGTTCGAGATACAACCTCAGACATGCAGCTATTATGGTATTCCATGATAACTTTTTAACTTACACATTTAATGAGATAGTGTCTCTTTTCCTTTTAAGTATAGCTTTTTTTGATCAGTCTATACGCCATCCTTTATATGATGCTCTTAGATTCTCTCCAATTCGTCAGCATCAATAGTCGTAGTAAATCTTCCATAGTTAACCACCACTTTGCTTTTAGAAACTTTCTCTATAGTACCTACACTAGTACTCCCCGTAATACGGACCCTTTGTCCTACCTTAAGCCATAAAGAGCGCTCCTCTTTTCTTTTTTCTTCTAATTTTTCATGCGTTTCAGCGATTTTTTCTTTTACTTCTTCTTTTTTTAGTTGTTGGGTAAGTTTTCTTTTTACCACTTTAAGTTTATCAACAGTGGTTTTGTTGGTTTCTTTTCGGCGGTATTTTTCTTGTTCTAAGATTTTGATAAAATCTTTTACGATATCCTTGCGGGATTTACCATTGATATAGCCGTCGATAAAAGACTCTACACGATGACCAAATTGGAGTTTTCTGTGCTCCTCTTCGTAGAGTCTTTGGAAATTAAATAATTTTTGTTGAAGTTGTTCATTTAATTTCTGTAGATTATCCCGTTTATCCTCTACGGATTCCTTTCTTTCTGTAAGATCAGATTTTAATTTTTCTACTTCATATTTCTCCTGTTGGAGTTTCACGATGGTTTTATCTAAATTAACAATGTCATGCTCCACCTTACTTTTGGCATTTTTAAGAATAAAGCGTGGAATTTTGTTTTTTTCAGCTACTTCAAAGGTAAAAGAGCTCCCAGCCTGTCCTATTTCCAATTTGTATAAAGGTTCAAGGGTCTCTTCATCGAATAGCATAGCAGCATTCGTGGCATGAGAAAGCTGCTCTACTACCAATTTAATATTGGTGTAGTGGGTGGTAATAATGGCAAAGCTTTTTTTATCGTAGAAAAACTCTAAAAAAGCTTCCGCTAGGGCTCCCCCCAGTTCAGGATCCGATCCTGTTCCGAATTCATCGATGAGTAAAAGGCTGTGCTCATCTGCTTCACGGATAATACCCGCCATTTTTTTTAAACGAGAGGAGTAGGTGGAGAGGTGATTTTCTATGGATTGATTGTCTCCAATATCTGTGTGTATCTTATCAAAGAAAAACATTTCCGATTTGGGGTGTACCGGTACCAATATACCACTTTGGATCATCAGTTGTAATATTCCTACAGTTTTTAAGGTAATCGATTTACCGCCTGCATTCGGTCCTGAAATACAGATAATTCTGTTTCCCTCTGAAAGTTCCAGTGTTTGTGGATAAATGGGCGTGTCGGTCTCTCGGTTTTTTAGCCAAAGTAGTGGGTGAAAAGCATTGATAAGTTTGAGTCTTCTGTCTTTATTAAGAATCGGCAAAACCGCATTGATTTTGTGGGCGAATTTGGCCTTTGCCTGTGTTAAATCTACATCGAAAATATAAGTTTGGTAGTCTTCTAGCAAAGTTTTATATACAGCAATTTCAGCTGTTAGCAGGCGTAATATTCGATCTGTTTCTTTTTTCTCTTCCTCTTCATTTTCACGAAGTCGGAATTGATGCTTTACCACATTTTCTGGCTGTATATAGGTGATAGACCCAGTTTTTGAAACTCCCAAGGTTCTACCTGGAACTCTTTTTTTGAAACCTGATTTTACGGCTAAAACTCTTTGGTCATCAATAATAGTTTCTCGGATATCGTCTAATAAATCGGATTGGCCATATTGGAGTAAGGCGTGATTAAAGTTGTCCTGGATAGCCTTTCTGGCATGGCTTATTTCTTTTCTTATTATTTCCAATTGCGCCGAGGCGTCGGATTTTACCTCTCCATAGCGATTAAAGACCTGATTAATCTTTTCAATAATCTCCTTTGTAAGCTCTATTTTCTGAGACTCTGCAAAATGTAGCGGATAATAAGCGTTGAACTTTTTGAAGAAAACCACCAATTTTCCTACCAGTATGGAGAGGTTTTTAATCTTCATAAAAGAAATAGCATCCAAACGGTAATTTTCAATAGTCATTACTTTTAATTCCGCTTCTATATCTTCATATTCATGAAAAGGAATGGCATTGTCATTCTCAAATGAAGCTGTATATTCCGAAACTTTAGTCAGACTTATTTTCGCTTCCTCCCATGGTAGAGGTAAAATATGGTTAATCTTCTTTGCTATTTTAGGAGAAAAAGCAAAAGGAACAATCTGTTCTAAAAGCTGAGGGAATTCTAATTCCAATAAATTATCTTTTGTTACTTGCACCTTGCAAAGATAATCAATGCGCTAAAAATACCCATTGACTTTAATTAAATGTAGGAGGCAGGCCGTAAATAGATAGGACCCCTCCCCGGTAGAAAGCCTACGATAGAAGTAGAGCAAGGTTTTTCTGTTTTAAAATTAAATATTATTCGCCGGTATTGACCAGATAAAAAAATAAAAAAAGTAACTTTGGGGGCTTAGAACAGGCTGTTTTTTGAAATGCTGTTTTTAAAATTGGTGATCGATTTGTTAGTGAAAAAAGAAAAGTATGACGTGGTCTGAAGTTTTAGAGCCTATTAAAAATTCCGAATATTTTATCACCTTATGGGCAAAGGTGAACCGAGAATATAAGGAGCGACAATGTTTCCCTCCTAAAAATAAAATTTTTAGAGCCCTAGAACTGACCTCTTTTGAAGAGGTAGAGGTGGTAATTATCGGCCAGGATCCTTATCATAATGATGGGCAGGCAAATGGTCTGTGCTTTTCAGTATCAGAAGGCGTACCTGCGCCCCCTTCCCTCAAAAATATATTTAAAGAACTTCAAGAAGATCTTCATATTAGCCGTACACAAAAAGAATTGGATGATTGGGCCGGGCAAGGCGTTTTGCTGTTAAACGCTACCCTTACTGTGCAGGCACACCAACCTAACTCTCATAAAGATCTGGGTTGGGAAAGCTTTACAGACTATATAATACAGCAAATATCAGAGAAAAAAGAGAATGTAGTTTTTGTATTGTGGGGTGCTTTTGCTCAGAAAAAAGCAGCTTTAATAGATGATTCGAAACATTATATTCTTACATCCTCACACCCTTCCCCTTTTTCGGTCTATAGAGGTTTCTTCGGAAGTAAACCTTTTTCGAAGATTAATGAATATCTTCGCTCTAAACACAAAAAAACGATTGTATGGGGATAGGTAGATTATGGATGTTTATTTAAAGAAAAGGAGAGAGGAAAGCGGTTTTCCAATATCTTTTTCGTAGATGTAGTCGGAGGGTTGTTTAGCAGAATATTTAATACAACTATAGACTTTTCTATTCCTTGTTTGTGATTATCTTCAATAAGTATCAGCTCTTTTCCTGACGAGTGTAAAGTTTTTTTGAAAAGGTATTCAGAGACTGTCATATGGTTTAATTAATCTCTTCTAAATTGTATGAAAAATAATAAGCTTAAGTTAGGAGGAAAGCTTCCTGGCATAATATATCTTATTTTGTAGGGGGTGAAGTTCTAGGCAGGTAGAGGGTAAAATCATTAGGCTGTTTGGGTTTTATGCAGGATAAATGATTTAGTCGGAATCATCATTCTTCTCCATAGTAATATAAATACTCAGTACTATCCAAGGCTATTAAAAATAAAATCAGACAGATCGGAATTGAATGAATTATCCATCCAGATGGAGTGCGAAGGTCTGAATGAGACTGGGCTTTTAGTTCGGTTTATCCTTTTTCTCAACCTTCAGTTGGATCGTATAATCCGTGATAGGAGTTTGCATCGATAGCTTTTCCGGTGATAAGGTTTCTAAAGTATAATTATATCCCTTAATCATGAGAGTCTTGCTATAGTTTTGGTTTGGCATATTTTGAGTATCCAAAGTGAAATTTTGATCATTTACTTTAAGTTGAACTTTCGCATTTCCTATCCACATACAATTTCTATCTTTGGGGCAGCGTGAATCTTCTGTTACCCCTACAAATTTAATCTTCAGGTGGTTTTGTCGGAGTTCTTTTTCCTCTCCTAATTTCAATTTAAGGATTTGATCTTCGGTCTGAAGATTGTTTACAGGTGTTTTGCAACTAAAAAGTGCGGTGATTCCTACTAAAATTAAAAAGAAAGGGGATGTCTTCATACGTTAAAAATTAAATAAGATCTTTTAATACGGTAATTAATATGGCGGCAGCAAGAGCAAAACTAAATCCAGAGCTATAAAGATAGCCTATAAAGATCTCTTTTGTAGAGTGAAGCGCTTTCCTGTACTCATCGCGATTATAATATAATTCGCCTAGATAAGCACCGAGTAACATGCCTACTAAAAAACCGAATATAGTGGATATAAAAAATACACCAAGTAGGGTGCCTATAAATGCTGTTAAACTAGCTGTATTACTATTGCCATATCTTTTTTTTACATCAATAGAGATAAAATACTTCAGCGCAATGGAAATCAGGATGAGGATTCCAAAAATCAAAAGATACCATAGGGACATATGAGAGTTTGTACCAAACCTGTAGATTAAAAGTCCAGCATAACTTACGAGTAAGCTGGGTAAAATAGGCAAAAAAGTACCCAAGATACCGATGATGAGCAATATAATGCAAATAAGAGTCAAGAGATTTTCTTCCATACCATTCGAAATATGTGCTAAATATAGCAAAATTAAAGAAATATAAAGAATAAATTGTTAATTTTGTAATACAATGAGTGAACTGTCTAATACGAAAGATTTCTTACAGTATATTAGTGATAGTATCCATCTATTTATTGCCCATAACGTTAGTGGGCCTTATCAATGGATGGTACAGGTGCTGGTAAAATTTATTTTCCTCCTTTTCCTGTTTTTTTTGATAGATCTCATCCTTAAGCTTATACTAAGGCCTTTCCACAAACTTATAATTAATAAAGATAAGTTTTTTATATCAAAAGCATTACGAAAATCTAAAATTACCAGTTCTCTTGCTGATATTCTTGCCTTGGCTTTTGTAAAATTAGCTTTAGAATCCGTATTCTATAGGCATCCTACTAGTTTTACTGTATTGAGCGTAGGGGTGAGGCTAATGCTCACTATTTTAGCAGCTGTATTATTCTACCGCTGTCTGAAAGCGCTGGGCTATTATTATTCATTAAAAAAGGACAGTTACCGTGTGATGGCATTTAATGCCATTTCGCAGACGGTTAGGATTTTTGGAATTCTCATTTTTAGTTTTATTGGTATTAGTCAGATATTTGGTATTCAGGGGACAACTATTTTAGGGAGCCTTGGGGCTATTACTGCTGTTTTGGTATTGGTTTTTCGGGATATTATTTTAGGATTTGTTACCGGCATACATGTAGCCACTTCCAGAAACCTTAAAGTAGGTGATTGGGTGGGGATTGCCAAATATAACATCGAGGGTGTGATTGCGGAAATTAGTTTGCTTACTACTAAAATTGTGAATTTTGATAAAACGATTTCTACTGTTCCTACCTATGATCTCATGTCTACCGAGATTAAAAATTATCAAGTAATGACAGAGGGGAGTCTTAGAAGAATTAAGCGTTCCATGATTTTTAATATTAAATCGTTTCGGTTCCTAACTCAGGAGGACTATGATAGGTTGCAGCAAGTGAAGTTAATTTCGGATTATATCGTGACCAAGAGAAATGAAATAGAATCCGAAAAATTGTCTTTCTCCGAGAAAGACAGTCTCTTGAATAAAAGACAACTAACCAATATTGGAGTTTTTCGAAAATATGTAGAGAACTATCTGCGAAGTAATCCGAATATCGAACAAAAAGAAATTATTATGGTCCGTCATCTGGAAGTCACTCCGCAGGGATTGCCTTTGGAAATATATTGCTTTACCATTTACTCTCAATTGGTAGATTACGAGAGGGTTCAATCTGATATTTTCGATCATTTATTGGTGGCCGTACAAAATTTTGAATTGGAAGTGATGCAAGTGAACCGGGTTTAAAATGAGTCAATAAAAAACAAACATACAGTATAAAATGACAAAACTAAGCGTCAATATTAATAAGATAGCGACTTTACGGAATGCTAGAGGTGGAGACGTGCCAAGTGTAACTCAGGTAGCGGCGGATATTCAGGGGTTTGGAGCTCAGGGTATCACCATTCATCCGCGTCCAGATGAAAGGCATATTACCAGAAAAGATGTTTACGATTTAAAACCATTAGTATCTACAGAATTTAATATCGAAGGTAATCCTCATCGCTCTTTTATTGATATGGTCTTAGAGGTTAGACCTGATCAGGTAACCTTAGTGCCCGATGCAGATAACGCTCTCACTTCTAATGCCGGCTGGGATTGTAAGAAGCATGAGGAGAAGTTAACCGATATTATCACGACCTTTAAACAAGCTGGAATTAGAACTTCCATTTTTTTGGATCCTAATCCGGATATGCTTGAATATGCAGTAAAAACAGGTACGGATAGAATTGAATTGTATACAGAATCTTATGCTAAGCATTATAATAAGAATAGAGCCTTGGCAATAATGCCTTATTACGATACCGCACTTAAAGCCACCGAATTGGGCTTGGGAATTAATGCGGGTCATGATCTTAGCTTGGATAATTTACAATATTTTGTGAGTCAAATCCCGAATTTACTAGAAGTTTCTATAGGTCACGCGCTTATAGCCGAAGCGCTTTATTTGGGTTTGGAGAATACCATTCAGGCGTATTTGAAGCGTTTAGCTAAGGGGTAAATTAAAAATTAGAAAAGAATCCGAAGGCGATTATCTTCACCTTTATATCACAGATAGGATCTTAAAAATTAAGTAATAAATGAATATATTACATTCGAAAATATATGGCCAAAATCAGTCAGAGACTCCTCTTTTGGTGTTCCACGGTTTATTTGGCATGTTGGATAACTGGGGAAGTTTCGGCCGCGAATTTGGAGAGCTGATGCCTGTACACCTGATCGATTTGCGCAATCACGGCAAGAGTTTCCATTCTGAAGAAATGTCCGTAGAAGCTATGGTAGGAGATATCAAGGCCTATATAGAGTACCATGGTCTAGAAAAAGTAAATCTCCTAGGGCATTCTTTAGGAGGTAAAGTGGTGATGCAATTCTCTATTGTCTATCCTGAAAGTGTAGCAAAGCTAATCGTAGCCGATATAGCACCTAAAGCTTATCCACCTCATCATCAGGGGGTTTTAAAAGCACTTAACTCAATAGATTTGGTAAACATGTCGAGTCGTAAAGACGTAGAGATCCAGTTGAGTAAATATATTCCGGAGCCTGATATTATTCAGTTTCTATTGAAAAATTTATATTGGACAGAAGATAAGAAGTTGAGTTGGAGATTTAATCTTGATGTTCTAACCAGAAAATATGAGACTTACATTACCAGTGCCATTAAATTTGGAATTTACCAAGGAGAGACACTATTTTTGGCCGGTGATCGCTCCCATTATATATTACCTCAGGATAGTTTTTTAATCCGTCAGCAATTTCCACATGCTGAGATTAAAAAAATTATAAATGCCGGACATTGGTTACATGCAGAAAATCCTAAAGATTTTAAAGCAGCTGTTAAAGAATTTTTAATACACTGAGATGATTTTAGTTACAGGAGCTACAGGTATCTTGGGGAGAATGATCGTTTTGGAGTTGCTGAAGAGGGGGTTTGATGTGAAAGCTACAAAGCGTCCTTCAAGCGATATAGAGGAAGTAAAGCATTCCTATGATGCCTATACGGATCGGACGGAAGAATTTTTTAATAAAATTCAATGGGTTGACGTTGATTTTGATGATGTCTATGGGCTGGAATATATATTAAAAGAAGTGACAGAAGTCTATCATTGTGCAGCAATGGTAAGTTTTAATCCTAAAAGTAGGAAGGCTCTTTTTCACACCAATGTAGAGGGGACCAAGAACTTGCTATATGCCTGTGAATCTTCTAAAGTTAAAAAGTTTTGTTTTATCAGCTCTATAGCTGTATTGGACGGATTTAATGAAAATGGAGAGCAAGATGAGGATTCTGATTTTAAACCAGTATTGGACCACTCCATTTATGCGGAATCCAAACATTTTTCGGAAATGGAGGTATGGAGAGCTTTTTTCGAGGGGTTAAATACTGTGATAGTCAATCCCGGGGTCATCATAGGAAGTGGAAACTGGCAGCGTAGTAGTGGACAGTTGTTTAGAACCTTAGAGCGCGTGCCCTATACATTTTCAGGGAGTTCTGCTTACGTCGATGTGAGAGATGTGGCAAACATAGCGGTAGATTTAATGAAAAACAATATCTTTGGCGAGCGTTTTCTAGCAGTGGCCGAAAATTGTACTTTTAGAGAAGTTGCAACGCAAGTACGCAGCAGACTAGGGCTTTCTGTACCGAAAGTGATTCCGGATAGGTTGCTGCAATGTATGGGGATTTTTAGCATTTTAGGCTTTCTTTTTCCTGCGCTTAAGTTGCTGAATAAAGTCAATATTCAGGCGTTGGTGTCGTCTAGTAAAATATCTAATAAAAAGATAAAAGATAGGTTGGGTTATCAATTTATACCAGTTAAAGAAAGTATAAACTTTCACATGGACAATTATATTAAAGATAAAAATTTGAAGAGGTAAAGCATGAATCTTGCACAAATAATTATAACTCGCAATATTGAAAAACAAGCCTTAAAGCCGGCTATAGGTTTTAAGAAGGGAAATCAATGGGCGGAATTGAGTTGGAAAAAATTTAGTCAAACAATTGCAAAAACAGCCAATGCCCTAAAAACCGCTGGTATTAGAGAGAATGATAGAGTGGCTATTTATGCTGATAACTCTGCAGAATGGATCACTTTTGATCTGGCGATTTTATCCATTGGAGCAATAACGGTTCCCGTTTATGCTACCAATAATGCAGAGCAAACCGAATATATTATCAATGATTCCCAAGCCAGTATGGTTATGGTAGGCAATCAGAAACAGTATGAGATCTGTTATAGCTTGCTTCAGAAGAATCAATTTTTAAAGAGCATTATCGTTGCTAAAGATAAAGAAATTACAAAAAAAGAAGATACGGTTTTTCTGAGTGATTTTATAGCAGATCAATCGATGGAAATTGAATTTTGCCCTAGATCCTATGAGGACTTAGCCACTATTATTTACACTTCTGGAACTACAGGTATCCCAAAAGGGGCTATGATTACCCATGGAAATCTCAGGAAAGGATTTGATGCACATTTTGAATTTTTTAAATTCAAAAATTTTGAGGAAGAGGTGTCTTTGGCTTTTTTGCCGTTGACTCACGTTTTCGAGAGAAGTTGGTCTTTACTAAGTTTATATGGAGGAGCTAAGGTTTATTTTCTTGAAAATCCCAAGGAAATCGCACACGCATTGGCAGAAATAAAACCTACGATGATGTGTACGGTGCCGCGGTTTTTTCAAAAAGTATATGCAGGTATTCACGATGCAGTGGAAAAAAGTACTTCTACAAAAAAGAAAATTTTTCATTGGGCCGTAAGCGTAGGAAAACATTATGCGGCTCTTAAAAGAACTGAAAAAAGGGTACCTTTTGTGTTAAATTTCAAATATAGATTAGCAAATCTTCTCGTCTTTAGTAAAATCAAGCAGAAAATGGGAGGGCGTCTTTGGTTTACCCCGTGTGGAGGAGCTTCTATTTCACCTGAAGTTACCGAATTTTTTGATGCCATAGGACAACACCTTACTGTGGGCTATGGTCTTACCGAAACTACTGCTACAATAGCGCTGTTTCCCTTTACTCAATTTGAATACGGAACCTGTGGTAAGATACTGCCAGGGGTTGAGGTGAGGATTGGTGAAAATAGTGAAATACAAGTAAGAGGAGATGGCATTATGAAAGGTTATTTTAATAAATCCGAGGAAACGGAAGCGGTGTTTACTCCGGATGGATGGTTTAAAACTGGGGATGCCGGGGAAATTGATGAAGCCGGAAATCTTACGATTACCGATCGTATAAAAGATTTATTAAAAACCTCTAATGGAAAATATATAGCCCCCCAGCAGGTAGAAAATACCCTTTCTAACAACAGCTATATCCAACAGGTTATGGTGATTGCAGAGGGGAGACAGTTTGTATCTGCACTAATAGTGCCCAATTTCGAGTTTCTAAAAGCCATGTTGGAAAAAATGAATATTCCTTTTACCAGTTGGGAGGATATTCTAAATAGAGAAGAAATAGTAAAATTATACAGAACAAAAATTGAGGAATTCCAACGAATCTTAGCCTCTTTTGAGCGGGTGAAAAAATTTATATTAATGCCTGCTGAATTTGAAATGGGGAGTGGTGAGATTACTCCGACCTTAAAAATCAAAAGAAAGGTTGTGTTAGAAAAATATAAAGATCTTATCGAGAGGATGTATAGTTAACGAAAGAGGTATGGAGGAAGAATTTTTGGGAAATATAAATTTTAGGACCAGCCATCAGATAGTATCACAAAGCTGTCCTTCTAATATAGCATTGATTAAATATTGGGGAAAATCTGATACTCAGATTCCGGCTAATCCAAGTATCAGCTATACCCTCAGTCATTGTAAAACCAACACTACTTTAGAGTTTTTAGCAGACGAGAAATTTTCAGTGCAAACTTTTTTGGCTGGAAAGGAAGAAGAGAAATTTGCTAAAAAAATTGAAGAATATTTTAGAAAGATACAAGTTTATCTGCCCTGGATTCTGCAAGGGAAGTATTGTATTAAAACAGAAAATACTTTTCCGCATAGTTCGGGCATAGCCAGTTCTGCTTCTGGTTTTGGGGCCATCGCAAAATGTCTAATGCAATTGGATCAGATTTTTACAGACCAGAATGGAGAAGAATACACGCTTAGAAAAGCTTCATTTTTAGCCAGGTTGGGAAGTGGCAGTGCTTGTAGAAGCCTATATCCGGGCTTAGTTGTTTGGGGGCATACCAAAGAAGTGAGGGGTAGTTCAGATCTATATGCCGTGGCGTATCCCCCTCATCAAATTCACTCTGTTTTTAAACGTTTTCACGACTGGGTTTTATTAATTTATGAAGGTGAAAAAAGTGTTTCCTCTAGTGTGGGCCACGCATTGATGAAAACCAATCCCTATGCTGAGAGGCGTTTTCAGGAGGCTCACGAAAATTTACACAAGCTTACCACTATCCTCCAGGAAGGCAATATGCCAGGTTTTATAAAACTTGTCGAGCACGAAGCTTTAACGCTTCACGGGATGATGATGATGGGTGACCCAGCTTTTATTCTAATGGAAACAGGTACTTTGCAGGTGATCAATAAAGTGTGGGAGTTCCGCAGAAATACAGGTTTGCCCTTATTTTTTACCTTAGATGCGGGGGCTAATGTTCATTTATTATTCCCTCATCATATAGAAGATCAAAGGATAAAAACATTTATAGAACAGGAGCTATTAACGTTCTCTCAATGTGGACGAGTAGTAAAGGATGAAATTAGTTTTTAATACAAAAATAGGCTATCCTTCTCATGGGTGTCAGATAAGGCTAATAGCTTATCAGTTCTTATTTTTGTTAAAAATAAGTAACCTGCCTAAAACCTTTAGGCAGGTTACTTTTATGGATAAACTTACACTTTACCAGTCTTTAGCGAAGGGAGTTTCACTATATACCAATTCATCACTGTATAGTTCTTTAGCCAGAAGTTGCAGAGCAGGCAGCTGGAGGGATCTGAAATTTCCGTTATAAGGATCCATTGAAAAAATCATGTGAGCTCCGTAACCGGAGTTTCGTAAATTTCTTAGGGCATCGGGGCTTGCAAAAATATTTCGGACAAATTCCTGAGAGGAAATTGCCATACGGGAGCGTGGCAAACCAGGATAGTTGCTGCTCAAGTCCGAATCAACGCCGTAATCTTGGATGGCGTAATCTATAAAGTTGCCAGCCCATTTTCCCTCTACAGGATCAGGAAAAGAAGCGGTTCTGTTGTATACATAAACGCTTACTAATTTATTGGGCACGGCTTTCTTAGTTTCATAGCATAAGCGGGCTGCAGCATTATTGGAAGGTGTTACAAAACCTCGGGGAGGAGGTGATTGATAAGAAGAATATTCATCGTCGAAAAAAAACACCATCTAAATCATAGGTTTCACACGTATTTTTAAGTTCTTGTGCAAATTGCTGTGCACGTTCTGTTGAAAGATTAGCAATACCCGATCGGTCCCAGTTTCCTAATATACTTAATATAACCTTTATACCTTTGTTTTTAAGTGGTTGAAGGTATTTTTGGCGATTGGTTAATAAGTGTTGTACACTTTGGTTATTATGAACGTATACTTTGTCATTTTTTTCATCATAATTAATATTTGCAGAAAATAAAACCACCATATCCACTAAAGGTTTTCCACTGTTTTTCAAGGTAAAATTCAGATTGTTAAGAGGGTTGGTGTTGCCCACCTCTGTAATGCTAAAAAGTAGGATCCCCGAGTCTTTCATATTTTTAGGAAGAGATTTTCCTACCTCTTTTGAATGGAGTGTAGTATTTTCGTGTATTTCATCATTATTTTGATAGCAGGAGATGCATAAAAATGGAACCGTTAACCATATGAGTACATATCGCCATATAGTTAGATGATAAGATAAATTTTTCATGGTGTTGGTAATTAGGTTTTATAAAATTATTTTAAAATCGACTGTTTTTCATGATTATGTGAAAAATAATTTATATAACAGTTTTTTTATATAAAATTAAGAAATAAATAGTTGTTTTAATGTAGATTCTCATGGTTTTTTTATTCAGTCAGTAAGCTTACTTACCTTATAATCAAATGTTTTCGTTTTGGGTTAGCAGGAAGCTTAAGTATATATTTTCAACTACCCGATATATGATAATCTATGACTGTCTGCTCTGCGAATGGAATGTGATAGAGCTCTTTATAATCTTACTAAAAATAGGGCTTGATAAAGTTTATATTTCATTATTTTTGCACATAAAATGAGCCTATTATGCTTATTCTTAAGAGCATTACAGAGGATCAATAAAGAAGCATTATTTATCGGTTGTATACTATTTTTGAAGTTATACGGTCACGATGAAGACTGCCTTAGGGTATAAAAATAAATCTAAATAATAAAAAATGAAAATAGGAATCTTAGGAGGGGGACAACTTGGAAGAATGTTTATTCAAAATGCCTTAAAATACGATGATGAATTTTATACCTTAGACCCTTCTATAGACGCACCTTGTCATAATATCTCTCACTTTGTACAAGGTGATTTTAACGATTATGATACCCTTGTAGCCTTCGGAA
This sequence comes from Elizabethkingia argenteiflava, assembly GCF_009904105.1. Lineage (GTDB taxonomy): Bacteria > Bacteroidota > Bacteroidia > Flavobacteriales > Weeksellaceae > Elizabethkingia > Elizabethkingia argenteiflava. The sequence continues at coordinate 13,384 of NZ_JAAABJ010000240.1, forward strand.
GAGATAAAGATTTGCTGACTATAGAGATCGAGCATGTGAATGTACAAGCCTTAGAAACTTTAGAAAATATGGGGGTTAAAGTAATCCCTTGTCCCATGATTATTAAAACGATTCAACAAAAAATTCTTCAGAAAAAATTTTACCAGGAGCACCATATCCCAAGTCCCCATTTTCAAATTGTGGCTTCCCGTGCTGAGCTTAATTTAGCTTTACCCTTTGTACAAAAAATAAATATGGGAGGCTATGACGGGAAAGGTGTTCAGATAATACGTACTGAAAAAGATTTAGAAAAATTTTGGGAGGAGCCTTCAGTAGTAGAAAGTTTAGTGGATATAGAAAAAGAACTTTCGGTGATTGTAGCCCGAAACGAAAGTGGAGAAACTATGACATTCCCAGTTACCGAGATGATAGCAGATCCAGAGCTTAATCTTTTGGATTTCAATATATGTCCTGCATCTGTGGATAAAGAGGTGCTGTCCCAGATTGATGCGATTGCTCAAAAATTCTTGGAGGTAGTGGATTCGCCCGGATTGTTTGCTATAGAGCTGTTTTTAGATAAAAAAGGAAAAGTCTGGGTAAACGAAATTGCACCAAGATTACACAATTCAGGTCACCAAAGTCAGGAGGGAAATGCAAATTCACAATTTGAACAAATGTACCGTGTTCTAAAAAATATGCCTTTGGCAGATACCGATATAACAGCCTATAGTGGAATGGTCAATTTGGTAGGTGCAGCAGGTTTTACCGGTAAAGTAAAGTATAATGGACTTCAACAAGTGCTCAAATTACCCAAAACCTATATTCATTTATATGGAAAACAGCAAACCACACCCGGTAGGAAAATGGGACATATCAATACATTAGCAGATTCTCGAGAAGAACTGGTCGAAAAATTAAAAAAAATAAAAGAAATCATAGAGGTAAGAGCAGAGTAAGAAATGACTTTTTAAATAAAAATCTAAACAGGCTCATACGTATACTACTCCTCGGTAAGTAGATCCAATAAAAATCCGTTTTTAATCTTTATCTTTGGTTCTATAAAAAAGTAAGATGATAGGAATTATTATGGGCAGTCAGAGCGATTTGCCAATTATGGAGCAGGCCGCTTATTTTTTAAATGATTTAGGCGTTCCCTATGAACTAACGGTGGTTTCTGCACACCGCACACCCGAAAGAATGTTGACTTATGCCAAGTCGGCTAAAGATAGAGGCTTAAAGGTGATTATTGCTGGAGCTGGAGGAGCAGCTCATCTCCCGGGTATGGTAGCCAGTTGTACGACCTTACCCGTTATTGGTGTTCCTATCTTATCCAGTAATTCTATTGATGGGTGGGATTCAGTATTATCCATTTTACAAATGCCCAGTGGAATTCCAGTAGCCACTGTAGCCTTAAATGGAGCCTTAAATGCAGGGATTTTAGCTGCAAAAATATTAGCAACTGCTGATCAAGAGCTCGCTCATCGATTGGAAAAATACCAGAACGCTTTGCAGGATAAAGTATTGGATACTGTAGACGTCATTAAAACTCAGCATCCGAATGGCTATGATAAGTGAGTTTATTAAAGATTAAAAGCGAGATAAGAAAAAGCTTTTTCTTCGTTCTGATATCCATGATTCCGGCTTAGACTATTTTAAAATAATATAGCCTATTTTTTTATTTTTTGGTTTCAACTTCCTAACTTCGTAGGGTTTTTTATAAAAATGAATATTTATGAAAGTAGGAGTGCAATCGGTGTCTTATTATGTGCCGCATTTATATTTGGAAATCAAAGATTTGGCAGTTCAGCGAGGGATAGATCCTTTAAAGCTAGAAAAAGGTTTGGGGCTTCATAAAATGGCGTTTCCAGATGTACATGAGGATGTTGCCACTTTTGCGGCCGAGGCATTATTAAGATTGATGAAGGATTATGAAATAGATCCCAGAGAGATTAATAGAATATATTTAGGAACCGAAAGTGCTCTAGATGCTGCAAAGCCTACTGCTACGTTCGCTGTGCACATGGTAGAGCAAGTCTTGGAGTACCAGTATGGAGAACGCTGTTTTAAAAACTGTGATGCAGTCGATATGACTTTTGCTTGTATTGGTGGAGTAGATGCATTGCAAAATGCTTTGGATTATGTACGGGTAAATCCTCATAAAAAAGCCATTGTTATAGCTTCCGATTACGCCAAATATGAATTGGCTTCTGGTGGTGAATATACCCAAGGTGGAGGAGCTGTAGCCTTATTGATTTCTTCTCAACCTGATTTATTGGAAATAGAAAATCATTGGGGAGTAGGTATGGAAAGCGTTTTCGACTTTTTTAAACCACGAAGACATTACTCTAAAGAAGCCCTCCAAAATGCCCCCGAAAATTATCCAGATAAGATTGAGATTTTTTCCGATGAACCTGTATTTGATGGTCAATATTCAAACGAGTGTTTTAAAGATAGAATACGTGAAGCCTATCTGCATTACAAAGAGGAGAAAGGAATAAACGAAAATGCTTTTAAAGACTGGCGATTTTTAATCTTTCATTTACCTTATGCTTTCCATGGGAAAAGAATATTTAGCGAAATTTTTGCTTTGGAAAATGATTTAGCTTATTCTACAAATGAAGAGGTAAAGCTTGTAGCAGGTAGTGAAGAGTATAAGACCCTTGTAAAGGAGAAAATAGAACCCTCTCAGCGGGCATCTTCGGAAATAGGAAATATGTATACCGCTTCTTTATTTATGGCTCTGCTTTCGGCATTAGAGGTCTCTTATCAAAGAGGAGAGGATATTGCAGAACAGAAAATAGGCTTTTTCGCGTATGGAAGTGGATCTAAATCCAAAGTATTTACCGCGACTGTAGGTAAAAACTGGAAGCATGTCGTGGAAAAATGGAAACTGTTTGATACTTTAAAACAGCGGCAGGCGATAGATTTCGATACCTATGAAAAACTTCACCGTAAACAGTTGGATACCCCCGTGAATATGAATAAAAAAGGATTTAAATGGGATTTTACTGAGGAAGAAAACCCTGTACTAAAGGGTGCCCGGTATTATCGATATCAATAAAAAAAGCGGAAATTCCGCTTTTTTTATTCTAATAGAAGGGCTGACCATTATTTTTACTAGATGATTTTTATCCGAAGCTAAAAATTTTCAGTCTATCGGGGGATTGAATTTTTCACCCGTAAGTCGTGTTACCACCATAGCGGCAACTGTATTACCTGTAGCGTTTAAAATCGTGGATAAGGGATCAACCAGAGTACCGATAACGATAACTGTTGGAATAGCCTCCTGAGGAAGTTGGTAAGCGGAGATAATCAGAAGTTCTCCAATATAGCCACCAATGGGAATACCTCCTTCAACAGCGCTAACTAAGAGCGTAATTCCTATCGCGATCATGAGGTTGTTAAATTCAAAAAAATTCCATCCTACCAACATAAAAGCCACATATATCTTGACAATAGAGGAAATGGACGAACCATTTTTATGAATCGTGGTTCCGATAGGGATCACCACATTGGCGATAGCATCCGGAATCCCTATTTTTTTGCAGTTTCCAAATTTGTGGGCATGGTAGCAAGGCTGCTGCAGGTGCTAATTGCGGTAAAAGAGGGGAGTATATTATTTTTCCAGAAAAGTTTTATCCCTTTTGGACCTCGTCCAATAAAAGCATATAGCGAGAAAAATACAAAAAAATATAGAATTTCCATAGCGTGAAAAATACCTAAAGGTTTAGCATAAAAACCCCAAAATTGCGAACCAAGCGTACCTGCTTGATATGCGATGTAGGCACCCAAGCCTATAGGGGCTATTTTCATAATAAGCCTTAATAATTCCTTCATCACTTCATTGCCTCCTGGCATAAATTTTCGAAAAACATCTGTATTTTCGTCAGAAGAATGTCGAAGTACAATTCCTAACAGAAATGCAAATATCAGCATGGCTAACATATTGTGGCGGGACAGTAGCATATAAAACTCTCCTACAGTAAAAAAACGAACCATTTTTTCCTTCCAGTCTTCAGGGGTTGCTATATTTTGGGTAATATTGGAAATGATAGTAGTCGAACTGGATTTTTCAAGTGGGAACAGATAAATAAATCCGACATTGCTAATCAAATATAGATAGTGTTTTATTACGATGGTGCATTAAAAGAAGTATCGCTCATCTGAGCATTTCTATTTTTTAGAATAGCATTTGGACTTTCTTCTCATTCTTGCTAAAAAATGCCCAAACAAACTATTATAAGCTTCTACGGTGAATGTTTCTGATTTTGTCTGAAGATGCTTCTCTTTAGGAACAATGCTTTGGTAGCTTTTCCAGTGATCACTTG
>NZ_JAAABJ010000001.1 GCF_009904105.1 Elizabethkingia argenteiflava
TAGATAATATTCTGTTCTTAAAGCCATCAAAGGATTTCGCATAGTTTCTTCTAATCATAAACTGATCACATAATTGCGAAAATAAGGTTTCGATGCGCTTTCGGGATTTTCTAAAAATATAAGGCTGAGGCTTATATCCATGTTGATTTTTTCGCATAGGTACTTCCATATTAATCTGGTTGTAAGCAAATAAGTCTCTTTGATAATCAATACTCAGATCACCTTTGTCTCCTAATATTGTACAATTTTGATACAAGTGCTTAATATCTTTGAGATAATGAATATCATGTACAGAAGCTTGTGTTACATCAAAA
>NZ_JAAABJ010000027.1 GCF_009904105.1 Elizabethkingia argenteiflava
AGTGATGTCATGGAGAATGGTCGTAAATTCAGAAGTTTCAATGTAATTGACGACTATAACAGAGAAGTACTTTTTATTGAAGTCGATTACAGCTTAAAAAGTAGCCGAGTTGTTTGGGTGCTTAATCATCTGATAGGCAGATATGGAAAGCCTCAGAGTATTCGTATGGATAATGGCCCAGAACTTATTGCAGGATTGATGACTCATTGGAGTAAGGCCAATAGTATTACCTTTCAATATATAGAGCCTGGCAAACCAATGCAAAATGGATATATAGAAAGATTTAACAGGACTTATAGGGAGA
>NZ_JAAABJ010000241.1 GCF_009904105.1 Elizabethkingia argenteiflava
CCCATTGACTGTTTGTCTTATCCAATCAAACGGTTCACGTCCATCTGGGTCTACGAAATTTACAGGATTATTGAAGCTATAACTGTACGGCGACCAGCTTGGCATTTTCTCCGCTAGAGGATCCACAGTCAACCACATACGATATAGAAGCCCATATAAGCTTAGAAAAATTTTGCTTATATATTCTCCATTAACCGTCTAAAGTATGGTATCTGTCCTAAAATTATGGGACTTAAAAATATTGATATTATTGTAATCCAAAATAAGCTTTCAGTAAACTCTAATGTAGGTAAACCATTATGAAGTTTATATAATAGATTCAAACCTGCAAATATCAAGACATTAAACCCAGAGAACACAACAGGTTTATACTCCACTTCCAACCGATTAAAATATCTAAATAGCACAAAAAAAATAATGGTCAATGGTAAAGAGTAAAACAATAATCTCCAAAAACTCACCCCTAGAGGAACGTTTATACTATTATACACGTAAGAGCCATATCTATTAAATAGTCCATAAATAAGAGATAATATTACACTTATCAGTGTTTCTATAAAAAGAAAGCAAACGTATAGTATTACGAATTTCTTTATCATTCTTTGCGTACTTTTTTGATTAACTCTTGACCTAATTTTATCCTATCTTCATATTTGCGAAAATCAAATTTATTGTCAAATTTATTTTTTATAACATCTCTAACTTCAGAACTTGGTAGAGAACCATTCATCATATTATTAATATTATTTATAATACCCTTTAAATCAGTTCCTGTATAACTATTAATATACTCTTGAACTTTAGATTGCTCAAATTCTACCAATTTATTATCTAAGGCTATTCCTGTCAATCCTTCAAATGACTGCTTAGCTCCATAGGCATCTGTAAAGCCACCGGAAACACCACCATTAGCAAGTAAATCTCTTGCATTTTTTATATTGTAAGAAAATAAAAATTTATTTCCTCTTTGTAAAAATTTATCGGTAGCAGAACTTGTTATAATTCCTCCATCTGGTATAGCCGTTCCTCCCACACCTCTAAGACCCGTAACTAATTGAGCTGCTCCAAACCATTTAGAATTTAAACCTTTTGCATCAGCTTGACTTTGTACCCACCCATAATATGCATTCCTTTGATATACGTTTTGATATGCATTAGCCCTTAAATTCTGAGTGCTATAAACAGCAGCAGAATTGAAGGTATTTCGATCATATACGCCACCTACGGCATACCATTGCCAAGGTTTTCTTGCTTCTCCGATCCATTTACGATACCATGGAATTGGTTCCCTTCCATCAGGATCTACCAATCGTACCGGGTTATTAAAGGCATAAGCATACGGCGACCAGCTTGGCATTTTCTCCGCTAGAGGATCCACATTTAACCACAGGGATACCCTAGGGTTGTAATACCTTGCGCCGTAGTAGTAATAACCTGTTTCATCATCCAGCTCCTTAGCATTAA
>NZ_JAAABJ010000242.1 GCF_009904105.1 Elizabethkingia argenteiflava
AAAATTTAAAACACAAAATGATCAAGACTAAATAATTTTTCAGCCGTAAATCGAAACCTGACTAGTGGATTATGCAATCTCTATCCAGAACTAGAGATTAATTGTCCTTGTATTTACATATCGTTTTTACCCCTATAAATTATAACAACTATAAAAACACATAAGATGAAACTAAAATTACACTGCACTGGTATTGCATTACTGGTGCTTTCATTCTGGGTAACTTCATGTCGAAGTTCTGAAAGAATGGAAGAAAAAAATAATGCTCAGATAAATAATGTAAAAATAAGAATCTCTATGCCGAATGAGGCATACAAGCAAGGAGAGGTTCCTATTGAAAAAACACAAAAAAGAAAAATTGATTTAGAAGATGGATCTTTCGCCATCGCTACACTTACTCCCATCTATGGTTCGATAAATAAGGTAAATGATAATATGCCTAAAGCTGAAACCAAAGTGGAGCAATCACAACTTAAACCCGGTGTTAAATATAAAGTTGTAGCATATGATAGTAATGGGAAATATGTCACAGAAAAGATTTTTACTTCTGGACAAAAGGAAGAAGGTTTCAGGCTAGATGGGGGTAAAGAATACACCTTTGTTGCTTATTCTATCAATACAACAGATAATGTACCTTCAATCTCAAACCCTGAAAATTTATCCAGTGCTAAACTGGATAATATTAGCGGTGACTTAATGTATTTTAAAAGAAAGATGATCGTCTCTGGGGACAGAGTCAACTATCTGGATGTAATCCTTAAGCATCAGTTTAGCGAGATTACTACTACACTAGATGCAAGACAAGTGGGCACTTTTAAGGCGATTAATCTACCTTCCATTAAGCCTAGCAGTAAATCTGCTAACATCAGCTTTGCTGATAATGTGATTACTTATAACGAGACAAATCCGGACGGCGCCGCAG
>NZ_JAAABJ010000243.1 GCF_009904105.1 Elizabethkingia argenteiflava
ATCATAGATTCCAGAAAGTGCTTCACCATTGGAGACAGAATCCCATCGGTGCCAGTCATTTTTTTTCCAGAATAAAGGCCGGCAATAGTCTCATTCTTAAAAGACTCAAAGTCAAATTCTTCTTGTGACATAAGATATTATATTTAAAGATAATGTTTATGACAGAGTTCGAGATACACCCTCAACCCATTCAAAAAAACACCAATATGCTATCAGAAAGAATATTGCCTAATATTAAAACGCTAATTCAATTATTAGAGTCGAGAAAAGAATCAGATTCATCGGGTATTACATGTATATAGGGTGGAGATAAGGGAACTTTTCTATCTTATCATGAAGGTGAATAGAAAACAATACCTCACCACTGTGCAGAGAGTTTTTCATTTATATCCATTTTGCAAAAACCTTTCATG
>NZ_JAAABJ010000244.1 GCF_009904105.1 Elizabethkingia argenteiflava
AATATTGTGTATTTTTTTGAAATCCAGTCCGCAAGCTCCTGTGCCCGCAAAATATGTCTTGGATTATGGTCAAACCAACAGCGGGCTCCTCTGAACGAGCTTAAATCAACCTTGCTTTTTTCCAAAGCAACTCCATTCTTATAGCACATTGATTTTGAAAATTGCAGGGATAGACTTTCCCACCGGGGTGATTGTTCCATAAATCATAAAACTTGATCATTATTATCGGTATTTAGGGTTACGTGATTGCTTATATGTTTCTCTGGTATGGGCAAAATCCCAAAAGTTTTTTTCATCTGATCCCGAGTCAGCACACGTGAATATTTCTTCCAAAACTCTTTCCGTAACGATAACACTGTCTTTCTTGATGAGGATGCCCTGAATACCTTCTCCACATATCCTGCTGAAATCATCATTTTCATTAAATCCAAAATATTTTTTCGTGTCTGCTCCTACGGTATCTCCTAAAACAACTAAAGTATGAGTAACCTTTACATCAGGATAGGCAAACGACTGAACTTTTCCATAACGTTTTAAAAAGTAACAGGGCGGGGAAAGTTTTATATTCCCCTTTACGATACGGTCTTTTGCTTCGATTTTTATTTCTGCCTGATCTCCATTTTGCAATAATTTAAAATTGATCCCATCAACAGAAAACGTGTCCGTCACTTTTAAGATCTTCTTATTTTCCTGTGTTGTATTTTCTTTTTGGTCTTCAACTTTTGAGGTCTTTGCATCATTTTTACAGGAGGCCAATAATATTCCTACAAAAAAAAGC
>NZ_JAAABJ010000245.1 GCF_009904105.1 Elizabethkingia argenteiflava
ACATGAACAACGGATTCGGTTGGAGCAGGCTCCCCAAGTCATTCATGGCGGAGAATACTGTCTTTCTTCTGCTTACTGCATTGATACACAATTTCTACAAGACCATCATGAGCAGGCTTGACACCAAGGCTTTTGGGCTCAAGAAAACGAGTCGCATAAAGGCTTTTGTCTTCAAGTTCATCTCTGTGCCAGCCAAATGGGTCAGGACATCAAGGCAGTATGTGCTGAATATCTATTCATGCAACAACGCTTATGCTGATGTGTTCCAGAATGACTTTGGATGACACCGACAACTTATGGTCGTGATTTTGCGTATTGCCTCAAGTCGCATGGTGGG
>NZ_JAAABJ010000246.1 GCF_009904105.1 Elizabethkingia argenteiflava
GTAAGAGCTATAAACAAGTCAAATTGACTTTTCCTTCTCAAGGAGTATTTACAGTCAGTAATTATTCTAATCGTAATATACCTCCTTTTTCTCCGGGTGTAAATCCTTTAGAAAGAGGTAAGTTGGGGCTATATTGGGCATCTACGCTTAATAATTGAGGGGATCCGTGTATGTTATTTACTCAATGTTCTTCTACTGTGGTGAGACTAGTAGTGCAAAATAATCACTATGCAGGAAGGCTTCAGGCCAGAAATATTCGTTGTATTGCGGAATAAAAATAAATAAAAAAGGAGTTCCAGATTCACTTTA